>NZ_KV788359.1:0-30449 GCF_001807215.1 Corynebacterium sp. HMSC05D08
ACTTATCAGCCGGGGCCTTAGGCGCGGCTGGCTTAGGAGTCGGTGCTTTCCCTGGCTGAGGCTTTGCAGACTGCTGCGGAGACCTACCCTGACCAGGCTTGTCGCCGGACTTAGCGTCAGAAGGAACATCAGCCTTGGCATCATCGCCGGACTGCGGAGGGGTGGCCTGCGAAGCCTGCTCTCCCTTGGTCGGAGTCGCGACCGGTTGGTAAACGGGTTTCTTGGACTTCTCCTGGGCAGTTGAGGAAGGCTTGCCGAGGAGGGACCTCAAAAACTGTTTCAAAACGTTCTCCAGGGGAATAGCGGCTAGCGACTGGATCAGTTTAGCCCGCGAAGTGTATGGATTCCTAAAATAATGGGGAGTGTTTCTCACCCAAATTTGGACTGCCTAAGAAATGCTTAAATCGCTGGTTGGGACACCTGCGAACAGGCCCCGCAGTACCGTAGCGACACCATTGTCGGCATTGGAGGGGGCAATGATATCCGCAATCTCTTTCAATTGCGGGTGCGCATTGTCCATCGCCACCGCCAATCCGGCAGTACGAAGCAATTCGTAATCGTTGAGGAAGTCCCCAAAAGCAGCGGTCTCAGCAAGAGGGATTGAACTCAACTCAGCCATCGCAGTCAACGCCGCGCCCTTGTCGACGCCGTCCGCCATCACGTCCAGCCACACCTTGCCGGAGATGGCCACATTGTGGTCCTGGACGACATCATCGATAGTGGGGGCAAGGTTGGCCTCAGATCCGTCCTGGCAGTAGGCCGCAATCTTGATGATGTTGTCGTGCTGCACCGCGGTGAGGTCGTCCACCCACGTCACTGCCTTGTAATACTTAGAGATCTCTGCGACGGCATGGTCCGGGATGTCACGCTCAATGAACGCGCCAGCTGGAGTGCACAAAACCAGCGTATGTTCGGCAGGAAGAGTCGCCGATGCGTCCAAGACGCGCTCGACCACCTCGACCGGTAGTGGGAAGGTCGCGATGATGTCGCCATCGCGCATGACGACGGCGCCGTTTTCCGCAATGAAGGTAGAAAACTCCGGGAACATCAGCTGCAAGGTGGCAAGTTGGCGCCCGGATGCGGGGATAAGCGTAGCGCCCTGACTCCGGGCGAGCTCGGTGAGCTCAGCAAAGTCCGGGGGAAGTTGACCTTGGGGGTCAAGCAGTGTGCCGTCCATGTCTAGCGCAATGAGCTGCGGAACCAAAGTGTCCAACCAATCTGTGATTTATCGGGGTGGCCGTATCAATTGTGATGTGTCACACTGGTGTGCATGTCTGAGAAAATAAACGTCGAAAACACAACATCCTCGCCAGTGCTTGTTTCAATTCGCAACCATACCGGAGTGATTGAGCTAAATCGCCCGCGCGCGCTCAATAGTTTGAATCCTGAGATGCTTGACATTATTCGTCAAGCTCTTTCCCAGTGGCGTCACAACGACGAGGTCGAGCAGGTGCTCGTATATTCCAATAGCCCCAAAGCTTTCTGCGCAGGTGGCGACGTACGCGCTGCGCGCGACGGCGTTCTCGCCGAAAAGTGGGCAGAGGTAGACGAGTTCTTCGAAGGCGAGTACGCGCTCAACGGGGATATCGCCGAGTATCCCAAGCCGTATATCGCTGTTATCGACGGCGTAGCCATGGGCGGAGGCTTGGGTATCTCCGCGCATGGTTCGCACCGAGTCGTTACAGAGAAGGCCTTCGCGTCTATGCCGGAGATGGCAATCGGCTACGTTACCGACGTCGGCATCGCCTACATGTCCCAGCGCATGGTCGGAACTCGCGGGGAAGCTGACCCCGCTCTGGCGAAGTTCTGGGGTTTGAGCGGTTACCGCATGTATGCAGCCGACATGCTGTGGTCTGGCCTTGCCACCCACGTCGTCAACGATGCCGATGCCTTTATCGAGGACGTCATCGCCGACGGAGTTGACGCGGCCATTGAAAAGCACGCCGTAGAACCTGAAGGTCAGCCAGAGCTGGCAGGTCTCATCCAAGACATCGACGAGGTATTCCAGCACGCAACGTGGGAAGAGATCGCAGCCGCGTTGCCACAACATCCGGAACTCGCAGAACTCTTCGCCAAACTTACCGAGAAGGCGTGCGCTTCGGCTCTGGTCGCAGCGACCGAGCTTTTCGAAGCCGAAGCCAATGCCGCTGACATTCGCGAGGCGCTGCGTATGGAACTAGAACTCGGCAAGCACATGTTGCGTCGCCCAGACTTCGCAGAGGGCGTCCGCGCTGTTCTGGTGGACAAAACCCAAGACGCGCAGTTCCAGCCGGTTGGCCAGCCGGAAGAATTCCGTGCAGCTATCGCCCGCGCTTAGAAAGCCCAAGACCCGCCGAGCGCACACTCGGCAGGCCGGGTTTTAGAAATTACAAAAGGATGCCGCGGTTTGCCGCATAAGCAGAGCGAGCGCGGGCGGCATCGCATTGCGTCGGCAGTTTTACCGCCAGTACGGCATCGGTAACATCACGCGTCGGCGTGGGCAGCGTCAAGGTAGGCGAGCTCGCCAGGAACAACCCAGTCTTTTCACCCAAGCGCGCGGTCAGCAGCGTCCATACTCCCAACACCGGCATTGCCATCTGTGGCAGATGAGCAGCCCGCGCCCACGCTAGGGGCAGCTGAGGACGCACGAAATCCGGCAGCGCATTATCGCGTCCAAAACGTAGAAGATTATGTGCAGCTTGGGCCGCGACAGTCGAGGAATACTCAGGCTCCGCCCATGCCCAGGTCAAATTCTCAGAGTCAACAACCGCGATGAGGTGCGCGTTCACGGTCGTCGAGCCGGTAGCCGTGTTAAGCACGGCGCTTCCCGTCGAAAGATCGAGTTCAGCCTCAGCGTTGGGGTAGCGTGCCTCCAGGAAGAATTGGTGCTCAACGGCAGTGAAGTGGGCGTCGGAAAGCACCTGCTCCGGCAACAAACCATAGTTGCGTCCCTGCAGAACCACGATGCGCTGGCCTTCTGGGGCGCCCTCAGGAGTAAGGCGGACTTCAGTGCCATCGCTGAGTCGAATGCTCTCCGAATCCGCGCGCGTGGTGGAGTCTGTCTCAAGGCCCATCGCTTGGGCCAAGTGCAATAGCGCCAAACGCTCGTCGACCCCACCGCTAAAGCGCTCGATGCCTGCGAGAATCGTGGCTCGGGCGTCCTGCGGAAGTTGGGTGAAGGGCACCGCTATGATTGCCTCGTGATCGCCCTGCTGAGCGCGCACGACCGGGGCGTTTCCTACCAAGAAGCGCGCAATGGTGAGCAACGATTCGTGGTAAGGCTGCGGAGCGTGGAACTCCGCCATGGGAGCTTGGGCTGCTCCTGTGGCTCGCCAAGTTAGGACCTCGTCCTCCACGGTGGCAAGGCGAATTCCCGGAAAGTCCTGCGGGCCCCTCGCTGTGTTGAAACGCACCTGAACCTTTTGATCGAGCTCAGTCTCCGCGTCTCCTTCAGGAGATGGCTGGAAGTTGAACTCGATGGCAGTTACCTTGCCCAAAAACTCGGCGAAGGAGGCGTCTATTCCGGTTTGCACGAATGCGCCGGCGGAGTAGATCTCTTCCAAGCTGGTGGGCAGTGGCAACGGCGGCAATGGCATGAGGAATCCTTGTCAGCGGTGATAGGGGTTGGCAGTAGCTTCTTCATAGGCTGCAACGAGCGCCTTTGTGGATTCTAACCATGAATACTGCTCAGCTTCGGCACGCGCGGCCTGTCCCATGGCGGCGCGTCGCGAAGAATCTTCAATCAGGCCCAGCGCTGCGCCCGCCCAAGCTTCGTCGGGAGCGTCGGGATCGATGAGGTGGCCCGTCACGCCTTCTTCGATGACGAAGGGGATTCCGCCAGCGTTGGTGCCGATGACCGGCACTCCAGAGGCGAAGGATTCCAATGCCACGAGGCCGAGGGTTTCGGTGGCAGAGGGGAAGAGGAATACGTCGCCCGAAGCGAAGGCCTGCGCGAGTTCTTCGCCGGAGAGGTAGCCGGTAAATACCGTCATCTCGGGATCGAAGGTTGCCTTGAGCGCGTCGAGGTACGGTCCCGCGCCGATGATGGCGAGGCGTGCGTCCGGTGCCTGGCCGCGCACCAGGCGGATGACGTTGTCGAGCCTTTCCAGGTCTTTTTCCTTGGAGATGCGCCCGATATAGGTCAGCAGTGGGGCCTCCGGGTGGCCGGCGGTGAGGCGTTCGCGCATGCTTGGCGACGCCTTCCTCGGGTGATACGTCTGCGTGTCCACGGCCTTGGGCCACAGTTTGACGTTGTGCATGCCGATGCCGCGGGCCTTATCCACCATCGGGCCAGAGGTGCAAAGGTTCACGGCGGCCTGGTTGTGGAGGTAGTTGATGGCGGCCTCAGTCAGTGGGCGGGTCCAGCCGATGCCGAGTGCTTCAACGTATTCGGGGACGTTGGTGTGGAAGCTGGCCACGAGTGGGACGGCGTCGCGCTGCGCCGCGAATACGCCAAGTGCAGCGGTCCAGACTGGATTGACGGCGTGGATGACGTCAGGCTCCCAGGCGCGAATCTCCGAGAAGAACTTCCAGGTGGGCAGTCCGAACTTGATCTCTGGATACACCGGCAGAGAGAGACTAGGGATGCGGGTTACCTCGAATCCCGCAAAGGTCTCTGGCGGGTTGCCTGGGGCGAAGATGCGGACCTCATGGCCCAGTACCGCGAGCTGTTTCAGGGTGTGGGTGATGCGGGTGACTACTCCGTCGATCTTTGGCAGGAAGACCTCGGTAACGATGGCTATGCGCACGATGCTTCGGTGAATTGCTTAGTGAGCGGCCTCGTTGAGGAGTTCTTCCGGAACGCCCGCATGCTGCTGCTTGGTCCACAGGGACTGGGCCGGGATCTTGGAGCGGTCCACTCGGTCGGCGTAGCGCTGCGCGACTTCCTCGACCTCGTGAAGGAGACCCTCGGACAAAGTGGTGGGTTCAAGGCCCAGCTCGAGGAAGGTGTTGTTAGAGACGTGTAATTCGTTTTCTGCGGACTCCTTGCGCGGGTTCGGCACCATGGCGAGCTTGGCACCAGAGAGTTTGGCCACCAGTTCTGCGAGATCGCGAACACGGTGGGTTTCAGTCATTTGGTTAATGATCTTGACGCGATCACCCTTGGCCGGCGGGTTCTCGAGCGCGAGTTCGACGCAGCGAACCATGTCGCGGATGTGGATGAAAGCGCGGGTCTGGCCGCCGGTGCCGTGGACGGTAAGCGGGTAGCCGATACCGGCCTGGATGAGGAAGCGGTTGAGCACCGTGCCGTAGTCGCCGTCGTAGTCGAATCGGTTGATAAGGCGCTCGTCCTTGAGGGTCTGCTCGGTGTGGGTGCCCCAGATGATGCCCTGGTGCAGGTCGGTGATGCGCAGTTCATCGTTCTTGGCATAGTACGCAAACAGGTGCTGATCCAGGACTTTAGTCATGTGGTACACGGAGCCAGGGTTAGAAGGGTACAGGATCGACTGCTCGATCGGCTCTTGGCCCTCAACCTTGACTTGGACGTCGAGGTAGCCTTCCGGAATTTCCATTCCGGCGGTGCCGTAGCCATAGACGCCCATCGTGCCAAGGTGCGCCACGTGAATGTCTTCACCGGACTCGACGATGGCAGTCAGCAGGTTGTGGGTGGCGTTGATGTTGTTGTCCACTGTGTAGCGCTTGGTGCGGGAGCTCTTCATGGAGTAAGGCGCAGCGCGCTGCTCGGCGAAGTGCACCACGGCGTCGGGACGCTCGGTGGTGAGGAACTCAAGGAGAGCGTCGTAGTCCTGCGCCACGTCGAAGTTGCGGAACTCGATGGTCTTACCGGAGACCTCGTGCCAGGCGGCGATGCGCTCTTCGATGGAGACGATCGGAGTCAAAGACTCAGCGCCTAGCTCGGTGTCGATGGCGCGGCGGGAGAGGTTGTCCACGATGATGACGTCGTGGCCTTGATCAGATAGGTACAGGGAGGCTGGCCATCCACAGAATCCGTCGCCGCCCAGAATCGCTACCTTCACTGTGGACACTCCAAATATGCTCGGGGGTAAATACGACTTACACGACAATACCCCGGAAACCACCGCTCTTGCGGGGGCCCGGGGTGAATTTTCAGTGAACTGCAAAAATCAGGGGACACTGAGCTGGGTTGTGGCTGGTCTAAGGAATCTGCTTCAGGAATTGGAAGGCATGATGCACGATCTCGCGCTTTTCAGCGGAACTGAGCTTTGTGCCGGAGCTTTCCTGGTCAGCGATCTCCGTCAGCGCGACCTTGCCCGCGGCGCCGTGTGCTGCAAGCAGGATTGCTAGTTCCAGTTTGGAATAACCTGGCATGCGGCGGCCGAAAGCCTCGACGATTCCGAAAGCCACCTTTTCATAGCGTTGACGTTCCTCAGCAGTGTGGCTCATGCTCTCGATGGACTCGCCGATTGTGACGAGCGTGGCGAGGGAATGCAGGTTGGGCTGGTCATCGTCGAGGACCTCGAGCAACATAGTCTCGAAGAATTCGTTGATGCCCATCTCCGGGGACAGGTTCTCGACATCATCGGAGTGGGAATCGAGCAAGCTCGCGGCGAAGAAGAACAAAGCATCGGAGGCCGAAGAGAAATAGTTATGGAAGGTGCGCGGGGATACCCCCGCGGCTTCAGCAATTCGGGCGACGGTGAGGTTTTCCACGCCCTCATCGACCACCAAACGCGCTGCCGAATCTGCAATGGCATGGCGCGTTGCCTGCTTCTTGGTTTCCCGCAAGCTAGACACGAGCTGCTTCCTTTCCCTTCGACTTTTCCTCTACTTTATCGCGCTGAAACTCTTTGGAGTTCTTCGTGCTGGGCACTGAGAGCCTCGCCTTCGATGTCCATGTTGGGCAGAATCCTATCGAGCCACTTCGGAATTGACCATGCCTTCTTATCGAGCAGGAACATCGTGGCCGGGATGATCATCATGCATACAACGAAGGCGTCCATGAACACACCAACCGCAAGGGCGAAGCCCATGGTCTTGATGAATGGGAGGTCAATGAGCATGAAGGCTGCGAACACGGAGATCATGATGAGCGCTGCCGCGGTCACGGTGCGTGCGCCATGCTTGAAGCCATTCGACGTCGCGTTGCCTGCGGTCTTGCCATGGACGAAGCCCTCGCGCATGCGGGTGACCAGGAATACCTGGTAGTCCATTGCGAGACCAAAGGTCAGGCCGATGAGCATGATCGGCAGGAAGGACAGCAGCGGCTGTGGGTCGTCGATGATTCCGAACATGCCCTCCTGGAAGATGGCCACGGTGACGCCGAAGGTGGCTGCCATGGACAGGCCGAAGCCAGCGGCCGCGATGAGCGGCACCCAGATGGAGCGGAAGACGAGGAGAAGCACGATGAATGCTAGGCCGAGGACGATCGCGATGTAGGGGAGGAGGACGTCGCTAAGCTTCTGCGAAATGTCATCGAAGATTGGGGTGATACCAGTGATGCCGTAGGTGCCGCCGGTGTTGTCTTCGAACTCGGCCTTGAAACCGCGGAGCTTTTCCAGGGTTTCGGTGGTGGTCTCGTCGGTTGCGCCGGTGGTCGGGGTAATCAGGATCTGCGCCGCGTCCATGTTGTCCGTGGTGGCGACGATCTGCGCATTGACGACGCCCTCGGTCTCACTGAAGTCCTTGAGGAGTTCCTGGAAGGCCGGCATGCGGTCTTGCTTTGCGACGTCCGCGACGTCGACGTAAGCGATCATCGGGGCGTTGCGACCTGGGCCGAATGCCTCTTCGGTCATCTCATAAGCATCGCGCTGCGGGGTGCCCAGCTTCGAGGTTCCGTCGGTGGGCATGGCCAGGCGTAGGTTGGCGGCCGGCAGGGCGAGGATTCCGAGCAACAGCACGCCGGCGATGAGGTGCATCCACGGGTGAGCGCGAATGCGGCGTACCCACTTTAGGCCCATGGTGGGCTTTTCGTCCTCAGGGTCCGGAACCTTGGGGCCCGGCACGCGGCCAGCGAAGACCTTGGTGCCGAACAGGCCCAAGAGGCCAGGGATGAAGGTGAGCGCGACGCAGACTGCCACAACCACGGTTGCGGCAGCGGCGATGGCCATGGTGGACAGGAACGGAATACCGATGATGGTCAGCGCTGCCAGTGCGATGACCACGGTGGCACCAGCGAAGACCACGGAGGAACCAGCGGTGCCCAAGGCCATGCCCATGGCGTGTGCGCGGGTTGCCTTGTCCATCTTCTTGAGCTCCTGCGCGAGCTCCTTCGGACTCAGATCATTGAGTCCGGAGGAGGTGATGAGCTCGTTGCGGAAGCGGGCCACGATGAACAGCGCGTAGTCGATGCCCACGGCCAGGCCGATCATGGAGGCCAGCATCGGCGTCATGTCGGAGACAGAGTCGGTGAAGACTGTGGCGAGCTGGACGCCCAGGATTCCCACGCCCACGCCGACGACGGCAGAGATGAGCGGCATACCTGCGGCCACGAAGGAACCGAAGGTGATGAGCAGGACGATGGCGGCAACGATGAGGCCGATGACCTCAGAGACCATGTTCATCTCGGTGGCGCCGTTGAAGGCATTGCCGCCGTACTTCACGGTGAGGTCACCGTCGTCGTACTTCTTGAGAACGTCGGTGACCGCGGTCATCTCTTCGGCAGGGATCTCAGTGACGGACGCGGCATCGAAGTTGATGGAGATCGTACCGGTGCGTTTGTCCTCGCTGAGAGGGGAGAGTGCGGCAAGGTCGGAATCGATCTGCTCCTGCGGCATGCCCTGCGCGGCCATTTTCTCGGTCATCTGCTTCTGCATTCCCATGGAAGCCATGACCGGGTTAACGATTGCGTCGGGGTCCTTCAGCGCGTCGGTTCCTTGCAGCTCCTTGATCATGGAATCGACTTCGCCCATGACCGCCTTATCCGTGAGCTTTTTGCCCTCCGGAGCCTGCAGTGTGATGGTGGCGCTGGGGGCACTCATTGCATCTGTCTCCGTGCCGAAGCGCTCCATCATCTGCTCTTGGGTGACGGTGGAGTCCATGTCTGGCATGGAAAAAGTGGGGCTTGGAGACTTCGCGAAGGCGCCAGTGAGGCCGCCCATCGCGACGAGCAGTACCAGCCAGAACGCGAGGAACGGCCAGACTTTTCGATATGACCAGCTACCCAAGTGGTAGAGGAATTTTGACATGTGCAGATCCTTTATGAAATTTGGGGCCGCCGCCGCGCACTGTAGACTTGCGCGCATGCTCCACGCCGTCATCTATGCTTTCGGAGACTCCGTCAACGCGCTGCTCATCGGCATCCTCGTTGCCATCGGAATCATCCTGCCACGCGGTAAATACCGCAAGGTGGCGCCGCTAATCGTGGCGGGGGATTGGCTCGGCGTGCTCGTGGCCTCCCTGGCCGTGCTCTTTATCTTCGTTGGAATCCGCGAACAGATCGTTGCCGCGCTGGAGTCGCCAATAACCGGCATCGTCCTCATCGCAGTAGGCGTGCTCATCGGTTTCGGCGCCTGGCGTTCCAAAGGCGAATCCAACCCGATGGTGGAAAAACTCCTCGTGCCGCTGCGCGAGCCCTCGCTCAAGACCGCAGCTATCGGTTTCATCATGGGCGTGGTGCAGTCGCTGACCTCCGTGCCCTTCTACGGCGGCCTTCTGCACCTCGCCGCCGGCGAGTTCTCCGACGCCACCCGCTACCTGGGCACTTTGTGGTACGCCACGCTGGCGCTCTCGCTGCCCACGCTGTGTGGAATCTTCATCGCCCTCGTGCGCGCGCAGCCGCAAAGTGCCGCTGGCAAGCTTTTTTCCGCAGCCCGCGAAAACTCCGCGCGCGTAGCCGAAATCAGCGGCTACGTCGTGGCAATCTTCCTCGTCATCATGGGTGTGCTGAGTCTCTAGCGGCCCCTAGTCGTAGTAGACGTCCTCGAGGGAAACGGCGGCGTCGGAAAGCGCCTGTGCCGTGGATAGATCAACGTAGCGTCCGGCGTGAGGGATAAAGGAATGCGATTGCTCATCGCTGAGTTCGCGGCGAACCTTTGCCGGGATGCCGGCGGCGAGGGACTTCGCTGGGATCTCCTGTCCCTCCAGCACGGGCGCGCCGGCAGCGATGAGTGAGCCCGGGCCCACTACCGAACGCGACAGCAGCGTGGCCTTCATTCCAACCAGCGTGCCAGCGCCCACGTGCGTGCCGTGCAGCATCGCCATGTGGCCAACCGTGACGTCATCCTCCAAAACGCACGCAACGTCGGCTTCCTCGTGGATGACGGAATTGTCCTGGATGTTGACGCGGGCGCCTAGGCGAATGGCGCCCACGTCCGCGCGTAGGACGCAGCCGTAGAAGACCGAGGAATCGGGGCCGATTTCCACGTCGCCAATGATGGTGGCGTTCGGAGCAATCCAGGCGCTGCGGTGAATGCGCGGGTACACACCGTTGAAAGGCAAGATGAGCATGATTAGTTTTCCTCCACGACGATGGCAAGCACGTCAGTTAATTCGAATTCGCCGGGCCCGGTGATAGCGGCGGTGATTTGTTCGCGCAGCTCCGGATCCAGGGGGATGGCCCAGCCCTTGCGCGGATCGTGCACGGGCAGTTCGCGCTTTGCGGAAACCTTAAAGTACACAGTGGCCTCCGCAGAACGCAGCGTTGCGGCCTCGCCCGACTCGGCGATTGTGCGTATGACCTCGGCGCCTACGGGGTCGGTGACCACGATGATGAGGGACTCGGCTGTGGATACGCTGAGCTTGGCGACGTCGACAAGCGGGGCGTTTCCATCCACCTGCGCCAGGCGTGGTGCGCTGGAGCCTAGCTTCGATGTGAGAGCGGAAAGCGCGTTGAAAAGACCCATGTGCAAAAGCATAGTTCTTCGGTGTTGCAGATGGACAAGCGTAAACTTGCGGCCATGATTGACGCCCTAGACACCGCGCTCGTCATCGAAGGTGGCGGCATGCGCAACTCCTACACCGCCCCTTGCATCGTCAAACTCATCCAGGAACAAGTGCAATTTGGCTGGGTTGGTGGTGTATCTGCAGGTGCTTCGCATACCGTGAATTACCTTTCCCAGGACGCCATCCGTGCCGAGGATTCCTTCGTGGATTTCGCCAACAACCCCAGCTTTGGCGGCGTGGGCTCGCTCATGCGCGGCCGCGGCTACTTCAACGCGGAATACATCTATGAGCGCTCTGCGGATAAGGACCTGCCGTTTAATTGGCAGGCGTACAAGGACAATCCTGCCATCATGAACCTGGCCGCCACCCGCGCGGATACGGGCGAGTCGGTGTACTGGTCTCAGAAGGATATTGAAAAACCGTCGGACTTGTTCGCGCGCGTGCGAGCGTCCTCGACGCTGCCGCTGATTATGCCGATGCGGGTTATCGACGGCGTGCCTTATGTGGACGGTGCGCTGGGTGAATCCGGCGGCATCACGATTGCGCAGGCAGAGTTCGCGGGTTTCAAGAAGTTCCTCTTCATCGGCTCTAAGCCTCGCGGCTACGTGCGGCCCAAGGCTGCGCGCCCGATGATGATTCGCCGCGTATTCCGGAAGAATCCAGCGGTGGCTGATGCCTTAATCACACGCCCGCCAAAGTACAACGCATCGAAGGACCGCTTGCTGGAGCTGGAGCGGGAGGGCCGGGCTTGCCTATTCTTCCCGGAGGATATGCAGGTTGCCTCGACTGAGCGCTCTGTGGCGAAGCTGCGCGCCAACTACGCGGCTGGGCGGGCCCAGACCTATGCGGAATGGCCAGGCTGGAAGGAGTTCTTGGAGGGCTAAAACGTCCACTTTTGTGGATAACAGGGGCAAGTTAGTTGACGCTACCAACGAGTTATCCACAGATTTGAAATTGCCTCTTGAGAGCGTTTGTGCTGCGCCCTTAGCGTGAGAGTCATGACGCTTCTTGCACAGTTTCTTCGCGCTCAGGCCCAAGGCACGGCACTGCTTGCCGACGCCGCCGGCTTATCCGAACGCGAACTCCTTGAGCTCGGCGCTAGCGAGGTGCAAGCGCGGAGTTTGCGGGAATTGGCGCAGGTGTACTTCGGGGAGACGAAGTTCAAGAAAATGCAGCGGCGAGCGCGCTCTTCGCGGCACGGCTTGGCCACGCTGCAGCTTATTGAGAAGTACGCCCGAATGCTGCGCAATCAACGTGACGCGTGGCGGTTGCGGGAGGAGCTGTGCACGATGACCGGCTCGGATTCAGCATTGAGGCGGCGGGCGCGAAAGTTGGTGAAGGAGTTGTCCAAGCCGCGCGCGCCGCGGGAAGGAATCCGCCTGACACGGCGCAGGGGTAAGCCGTGGACGTTGGCGCTTACTGGGCCTTCGGACATCATTGCGCAGTTGCATGCGGCGGTTGATCCGCAGCGGCCGGTGGAATCGGTCCGGGAGGCCTTCTTCAACGGGGTGGCCGAGCCCATCGCTTCGACTAATGTGATTGTGACGCTGGATGAGCTCGACCAAATCGTGGACGGCGGCGGGGAAGAGATCACGCTGCGGCTGACCAATGGCGCAACGATTAGAGGCGCTGACCTGGTACATAAGACGCTAAGCGAGCGTGGTTACGTCACGCTTGTGCATCCGCATGAGGGGCCGGTGAATCTGTACCGGACTTCGCGCTTTGCCAACAAAAGCAGCGCCTAATGGCGGCGGCGGAGAATCCTACCTGCCCGTGGGGAGACTGCAACTATCCGGCGGACCTTGCGCAGATTCATCACCTTGAGGCGTGGCGCAACGGCGGCGAAACGAATATGCGCAACCTTTCTACCTGCTGTCCCTATCACAACGGTGTCAACGACGACTCGCCGCCGGGTTCTGCGCCAGACATGTGCCCGAGCCGAGGGAGGTTGGCACGAATTCACGGAAAGGTGCGGTGGCTGCCGCCGTGGGCACAGTAGCCGCGCAAGATATCTGAGCGAAGTAGGCCGAGGGATTTCTCGGCCCATTTGGTATGCCTTGTTTTAGATGCTTGCCACTGTGTTGCAGCCACGAGCACCACGCGGGGTTCAATCCCGCCGCCGCGCCGTGCTGGCCGCCGCTGCCCAAGACAAGTAATTCGGTGGGGGATTAGTCAGCGACGAGCGGTTCAATTGTTAGCTCTGGGTGTTCTTTCTCCACGAAGGCGAGCTTCCACTTGTCGCCGAAGAGAGCGATGAGTTCACCGTCGGTGCGGGTGAAAATTTCCACGCCACGCTGGCGGCCGAGCTCCGGCGCGGACTCGGCGTCGGTGCGGCGGGCGACGGAGTAGGGGATAGGCTCGGTGACGGTCTCGACGTTGTACTCGACCTCCATGCGGGCCTGCATGACCTCGAACTGCATGGGACCCACCGCAGCCATGACAGGCGCGGCGTCGCCACGGGTTTCGTTGCGCAGGATCTGGACGACGCCCTCGGCCGCCAGCTGGTCGAGTCCCTTACGGAACGCCTTGTAATCGCCCAAAGACTTCGCGCGCAAAATGCGGAAGGCCTCCGGGGCGAACTGCGGCATCGGCTTGAACTGGACCTTCTTGCCGGCGTAGATGGTGTCGCCAGGCGCCAAAGAACCAGCGTTGACCAAGCCAACAATGTCGCCAGGGAAGGCACTGTCCACTGTGTCGCGGGTGCGTCCGAAGACGGTCAGCGCGTACTTCGTGGAGAAGCTGCGGCCCGACTGGGCGTGGCTGACCTGCATGCCACGCTCGAACTCACCGGAGACCACGCGCATAAACGCGAGGTTATCGCGGTGCTTGCGGTCCATGCCTGCCTGCACCTTGAAGATGACACCTGAGAAGTCATCGGTGATCTCACGCGTCTCGTCGATTGCCGCCGCGCCGCCAGAGCCGGCTGCCTCGATGGCCTTCGGATCGGAATCGCGCGAACGCGGCGCTGGGGCGATGGCGCACAGAGTGTCCAGAATCTGGTGCACGCCAAAATTGAGCATCGCGGATGCGAAGATGAGCGGGGAAGTGACGCACTGCTCGAAGAGCTCTTGATCGTGCAGGGCGCCGTCGGCAGCCAGGAGCTCTGCCTCCTCGACAGCGGTCTCCCAGGCATCACCTTCCTTGGCTTCAGCGTCGCTCGGATCGTAATGCTCCTCAGGTGCGATCGTCGAGCCACCCGCAGTACGGATGAAGTGGATGTAGTTGTCGGCCTCGCCGTCCTCATTGATGTGCGCCAAGCCGCGGAAGTCGCCAGCGATGCCTACCGGCCAGTACAGGGGAGTCGGCTGCAGCTGAATCTCGTTGACGATTTCATCGACCAGCTCCAGCGGCTCGCGGCCCACGCGGTCCCACTTGTTGATAACCGTAATGATCGGCAATCCGCGGGCCTTGCACACGCGGAAGAGCTTGAGGGTTTGGGGCTCGAGGCCCTTGGCGGCGTCGATAAGCATGACCGCGGCATCCACGGCCGTGAGAACGCGGTAGGTATCCTCCGAGAAGTCCGCGTGACCTGGGGTGTCAACGAGGTTGATCATGAAGGGCTCGCCCTCATGGTTCTCCGGCGCGTACTCAAACTGCAGCGCGGAGGAAGCTACCGAAATACCGCGGTCCTTTTCCATCTCCATCCAGTCGGAGACAGTGGCCTTGCGGTTGCCCTTGCCGTGCACCGCACCGGCTTCATTAATAATGTGCGCGTGTAGCGCCAACGCCTCAGTCAATGTGGACTTACCGGCGTCCGGGTGGGCGATGACGGCAAACGTGCGGCGGCGGGTGGCTTCGGAGGCAATACTCATGCGGGCTAGTTTAGCTGCCCTTTGCGTCGGCCCCTGAATTGCGCCACCACAGACGCACGGCTAGTCCCAACTAACACCCAACTGCTCGCCCAAATCATCGAAGATGCGGCGGGCCACGGCCGACTTCTTAGCCATCGGGCGCCGCAGACCCAGCTTGCGTTTGCTGTTGTAGTACTCGCCGGACTCGAAGTGAATCCCCGGCGTGCCGGTGAGGAAATACGCTAGATTGTCGCCGCCTTCCTCCGCTCTACCAAAGCTCTTGGACAGTGCGCCGGAGTAGAACTTCCGAGTCCGGCTATGAGAAGTGCGCGCAAAATTGGTGGCTAGGACACCGGGGTGGAAGGCCACGGAGGTCATGTCGTGGTTGTGCAAGTAGCTGGTGAGCAGGATGTCCCCCAACTTCGCGTTGCCGTAGGCACGCTCGGCGGTGAATTTCTGGAAGGTATTTGGGTCACCTGGGTCGAAGGCAGACATCAAGAGATTAGCCACGGATGCAGTCTGCACGATGGTGGCGTCGGTCTTGCGGAGCTTGTCCCGCAGCAGGGAGGTCAACAAAAATGGAGCCACGACGTTTACCTGCCACGTGCGTTCGAAACCATCGGCGGTGGTGAAGGGGCCGTCAAAAATGCCCCCAGCGTTGTTGCCCAGTGCGTGAATTTCCTCAAGTTCGCCGAGTTCGTCCGCCAAGCGCCGCACCTGCCCGAGGGATTCAAAATCCGCTACGTGGTAGCTCGCGCCCACGCTTTCGGCTACCGCGCGAGTTTTGTCCGGATTACGCCCCACCAGCACCAATGTGTCTTGTGGGCGCTTCGCACGCAGGGTGCGCGCGGCTGCGGCACCGATGCCATCGGAAGCGCCAGTAATGACTATGGTCTGCGGTTCGTGTGGGGCGTGGCTCATGAAAATTTAGTTTAGGCGTAAACAGGTCCGCGTGGTGGGTTACTTGCGGGAATGAATCTCATTCTGTGCGCTTTGGATCCCAGAACTTACGATGAGGCGCACGGCGTCGGCAGCCGTCTCGATCGCGGCGTCGAAACCTACGTCCGCGTCGATCGGACCCAAAACGTAATCAGGAATCGAAGAACCCTTGGGCGGGCGGCCAATGCCGATGCGCACACGAGGATAGTCGCGAGTACCCAGCCGCTCCGTCAGCGATTTCAGCCCGTTGTGGCCGTTTTCATTACCTCCAACCTTGATTCGAATCTTGTTCGGCGGCAGATCCAGCTCGTCATGGATAACGAGGACCCGCTCAGCCGGAATGCCCAACTGCTGCGCCAAGGGAGCAATAGGATCGCCGGACAAGTTCATAAACGTCGCCGAGCGCACCACCAGAATCGGCGTGTCTGCAACATTCAACGGTGCGGCGGTGAGGGAGTGGCCGGCCACCGGCTGCAAGAGTTCCCCGGATTCCGCCAGCAAATCGTCGACGGCCATGTATCCCACGTTATGGCGGGTGGCTGCGTACTTGGCGCCCGGATTGCCTAAGCCCACCACGAGCCATTCGGCGTCGAGGTCTGCAGCCTCGAGAGCCGCCATTGACGACGCCCCCGTTTCCTTAACGGAGGACCCGAAAAGCCGCGACACGAGCCGCGCGAAGAAGCTGCCCGCGGAAGAGTCAGCAGAAGATGAAGCAGAAGCAGTCATGTGCCCTCACAATTGGTCGAGATCTAAGGTGGACGCTATGAGCGCCATTCTAAAAAGCCTAAAAATCAGAGTACTTCCCGCCCCCATGGCGGGTGGCCCCACCACGCCTGACAGCGTCATTGCTGCAGAGCACAACGGCTCCTTTGGTGCGTTGGCGCTGGGGACGGCGTCGTTAAGCGCTGCTCAAGAGCAGATCGAGGCGTGCCGGGGACACCGCTTCGGCGTTAACCTTTTTCACGCGCAGGAACCGCTAAGCCCAGCCAATATGGAGGCGGTGAGTGCTATGGCACAGGAGCTGGGCGTTTCGGTGCTGGAGGCGGACCTGGAATTCGGCTGGACGGAGAAACTGAACATGGCGCTCGACGCGGGCGCTGCGGTGCTGTGGTCGATGTTCGGGACGTTTACGGAGGAGGAAATCACGTGCATTCACGCCGCTGGGGCAGAGGCGTGGACCACGGTGACCACCCCGGCCGAGGCAGTGGAGGCGGCGCGCCGCGGCGTCGACGCGTTGTGCGTGCAGGGCCCCGAGGCAGGCGGCCATCGCGGCGTGTGGGATGCGGAGGCAGAACCTGATTGGCGGCCGCTGGAGGAGCTCGTGTTCGCTGTGCACGCCGCGCTTGGCGACGCCCCCATTCCTCTCATCGCCGCCGGTGGCATGCGCAGCTCCGCGGATGTCGAACGAGCGTTGGCCTGGCCGGGGGTGGTTGCGGTGAGCTGTGGCTCGGCCTTCCTTTTGGCGTCGGAAGCGGGCACTTCGCCGGTTAACCGTAAGCTTCTTGCGCGTGGCGGGAGGAGCGTTTCTACGCGTGCCTTTTCCGGGCGTTATGCGCGTGGATTGGAAACGGAATTTACACGAAGCAACCCGCAGCTTTCTCCGCTTTACCCCTATCTCAATTCGATGTTGAAGGCGCGGCGTGCCCAAAAGGACCCGGCGGTGGGCTATTGCCTCGTGGGAGAAGAGGTTGAGAAAATCAACGGGGGTAGTGTGGCGGAGATCCTGCACCATCTATGCCCAAACGGGCACTCATAACAGTTAATATTTACGGTTGAATGTTGGTTTACCCCCATGACGAGTAAAGGAAAAGAACACGTGACTGCGAACGCACAGGTTGGACACGCTGACTGGAACGAACGTCTCGAGCTTGCTCAGGAGATGATTCCGCTCATCCACCAACTGCACCGCACCAACAATGTCGTGACCACCATCTACGGTCGCGTCTTGAGTGGCGTGACGGACATCGACATCATGAAGGCTCACCGCTACGCTCGCCGTATCGCGAACCGCGAATTGTCCACCGCAGAGACCCTTCCCATCCTGAAGGAACTGTGCGACATGAACCTCGGCACTGCCTCCATCGACTTGGGCCGCCTGGCATCTGGCTACGCTGAGTCCAACTCCACCAGTCTGCGCAACTACCTCGAGCAGGAGCTCGTTGACCTGGTTGGCGCTGCCGTGGACAAGGAGTGCACCGACGTTGTGCTTTATGGCTTCGGCCGCATCGGCCGTCTGCTGGCCCGCATCCTGATCGCTCGTGAGGCTGCTTACGGTGGCGTTCGCCTGCGCGCAATTGTGGTCCGCAAGAAGGGCGACGGCGACATCTTCAAGCGCGCCTCTCTGCTGCGCCGTGACTCCGTCCACGGTGCTTTCAACGGCACCATCGGTGTGGACGAAGAGAACGAGGTCATCTGGGCAAACGGCACCAAGATTCAGATGATCTACGCCAACGACCCAACCGACATCGATTACACCTCCTACGGCATCGACAACGCCGTCCTCGTGGACAACACTGGTGTATGGCGCGACCGCAAGGGCCTGGAGCAGCACCTGGAATCCAAGGGTATCTCCCGCGTCCTGCTGACCGCACCGGGCAAGGGTGACCTGAAGAACATCGTCTACGGCATCAACCACGACACCATCGAGGACTCCGACAAGATCATCTCGGCTGCATCCTGCACCACCAACGGCATCACCCCTGTTCTCAAGGTCATCAACGACCGTTACGGCGTTGTCCACGGTCATGTGGAGACCGCGCACTCTTTCACCAACGACCAGAACCTGATCGATAACTTCCACAAGGGCGATCGCCGCGGCCGCGCAGCTGGCCTCAACATGGTTCTGACGGAGACCGGCGCTGCAAAGGCCGTGTCCAAGGCCGTTCCGGAGTTCGAGGGCAAGCTGACTGGTAACGCTATTCGCGTTCCTACCCCGGACGTGTCCATGGCTGTGCTGAACCTGGAGCTGGAGAAGGAAGTTGAGCGCGACGAGGTCAACGACTTCCTGCGTAACGTTTCCCTGCACTCCGACCTGCGCCAGCAGATTTCCTACATTGCTTCCCCAGAGGTTGTTTCCTCTGACTTCGTGGGATCCACCCACGCAGGCATTGTGGATGGTTTGGCAACCATCGCTTCCGGTAAGCACCTGGTTCTTTACGTGTGGTACGACAACGAGTTCGGCTACTCGAACCAGGTCATCCGCATCGTTGAGGAGATCGCAGGCGCGCGCCCACGCGTGTTCCCAACCCGCGTTGATGCAACTGAGCTCTAAAACTTAAAATGCCGCTGGCTCCCTTTCTCTGAAGGGGGACCAGCGGCCTTTTAGTTGCAGTGGGCGCTACTTTTTCTTTTTCTTCTTCTTTCCACCGGACTTCTTGGCGGCGGATACCTTGCTGCGCTCAAGGTTCGAGGCCACGTCTGGGACGTAGGCAAACTCGTCGCGTGGCGGGCGCTCGTACTCCTCGCCGGAAGAATCAGGGCGCTCCGGAACTTCTGGGACGTCTTGCTCGACGTGCTGATAAGGAACCGTCTTCAAGATGTGGTTGATGACGTTGATGCGCGAGCGCTTCTTGTCCTCAGATTCGACCGTGTACCACGGTGCGTTCGGGGTATTGGTATGCACAAACATCTCGTCCTTAGCGCGGGAGTAGTCTTCCCAACGGGTGATGGATTGAAGATCCATAGGGGAGAGCTTCCAGCGGCGAAGCGGATCGTTGCGACGAGACTTGAAGCGTGCGATCTGCTCTTCATCAGATACGGAGAACCAGTACTTCAGCAGGATGATTCCATCTTCGACGAGCATGTTCTCCAGCTGTGGGGCCTGGTGTAGGAAGCGAACGTACTCCTGCTGGGAGCAAAAGCCCATGACACGCTCGACGCCGGCGCGGTTGTACCAGGAGCGGTCAAAGATGACGATCTCGCCCTCTGTAGGAAGCTTTTCGATGTAGCGCTGGAAGTACCACTGGCCAGCCTCACGGTCGGTGGGCTTGGGCAGTGCTTCGATTCGGCAGGTGCGAGGGTTCAGGTACTGGGTGATGCGCTTGATTGCAGAGCCCTTACCTGCGGCGTCGCGGCCTTCCATGATGATGACAACACGGGCGCCGGTCTCAACTACCCACTGCTGCATTTCCACGAGTTCTGCTTGCAGGCGCTTGAGCTCTTCCTCGTACGCTGCCTTATCGAGCTTTGCGGGGGACTTTTTCTTATCTTTGCTCATTCTATTAATTTTAGCCTCTAGCTGCAGAAATGTTTAATGGTTTGGATAGAAACTCACCCCGCATTGCGCTGAGTCGGCCTCTGCGGCCGCGATGCGCGGTGGAAAGCCTGAGCACCGTTAACAGAGCATGCCGCGCGTCGCTGACTCAGTCCAAGGTAGTCGTGTGCGGGTCACGCAAACAGTATTAGTTTTAACAGGTATGGCTATGGGAAGGGGATTTGAAAGGAAGTTACCTAGCTACCTTGGCAGGTGCATTCCGCGCCGCAGCCGACCGGGGGCTCACCAAAATGCGTGGTGTTGGAAATCTCTCCCAAGCCGTCGATAGCAATCCGTACATTTTGCCCATCCTGGATAAAAGCTTGCGGGTCGCGCGCAAAGCCCACGCCCTCTGGGGTGCCAGTCACAATCACATCGCCGGGATTGAGTGGGTAGAGCTTCGAACAAAAAGCGATGAGCTCAGCCACAGAGAAAATGAGGTCATCGGTGTCGTCGTCCTGGCGGATATCCCCATCGACGGTGGTCTTCACAGCTGCATGCCCACCTGGTGCCCACTCATCAGCGGTGGTTAGCCACGGCCCGAAACCAGCGGTGCGGTAGAAGGACTTACCGGCGTGGAACTGAGTGGTACGACGCTGGTAGTCGCGTAGCGTGTAGTCATTCATGATGGCATAACCAGCGGCGTAGTTGAGCGCCTCAGCAACCGGCACGTTGTGCGCACGAGTACCAATGACCACGGCTAGTTCGCCCTCATAATCGAGCTGCTTGGTGGCCCATTCAGGAATGTAAATATCATCGAAAGGCCCGGTGAGGGCTTCCGGGAACTTGATGAACAGAGTCGGCTGCGTGGGAAGCTCGCGGCCCATTTCCCGCGCGTGTTTAGCGTAATTAACACCAACGCAGATGATTTTTCCAGGGGAGGGGATAACTGGCGCGAGGTCCTCATTGCGAAAGACAATGGGTTCGCCAGACAATTGCGCCGACTTCTGCCAATCTTCGGAGCGCAACAGCTCGCCGACGTCCTCGAAATCGAGCCCCACGCCGACGCCTGGGCCGTCGACGCGAATGGCTGTGGTTCCGTATTGGGTGCGTAGCGTGGCAAGTCTCATGGCGGATAGTTTACGCGTTAAGGAAGACGAGTTTCCTGAACTACCCGAATAATTTCGTCGGCTGCGTCGGCACAAATAATGGGGATTTCCGCGTTTTCCTGTTTCGACCAAGGCTTGAGCACAAAGCTCGCGGGGTCCATACGTCCCGGTGGGCGCCCAATACCGACCGAGAGGCGCTGGTAGTCCTTGGTTCCCAAGGATTTGGTGGTGGAGCGCAGACCGTTATGTCCATGATCGCCACCGCCGAAGCGGTGCTTGACGACGCCGAAATCAAGCTCCAGCTCATCGTGTACCACGATGAGCTGAGCAGGGTTGATTGAAAAGTACTGCAGAAGGGCCTTGATTGGTCCCCCGGATAGGTTCATGAAGCTTCGCGGCTTGGCCAAAACGAGTTTGGCGGAACCGAGGCGGGTCTCAGCGAGCTCAGTGTTGGATTTCTTGTGCACTGAGAAGTTTGTGTAGTTCTGGCCCACGATCTCATCGACCACGTCAAAGCCGATGTTGTGGCGTGTTCCTGCGTATTTGGGGCCTGGATTGCCAAGGCCAACAATGAGAAAACTATTCACTGCGCTATTGTCTCATGCTGCGAGGGATCTTGACCCCGAGAAGGACATAGTAAAACGGCGAAACGCCCGAGCTAGACGTAAATCTAGCGCGGGCGCAGAGAAGAGTGATTTACTCTTCAGTCTCTTCGGCGGACTCAGCGCCAGCCTCAGCGCCGCCTTCCTCAGCAGCCTCAGCAGCTTCCTCGAGCTCTTCGTCAACCTCAGGCAGGGAGATAGAAGCGATGATGGTCTCTGCATCTGCAACCAGGGTGGTGTCTTCTGGCAGGGTGATGTCGCCAGCGGTGACAACAGCGCCGTCCTCGAGGCCCTCGATGGAAACGGAGATCTCCTCTGGGATGTTCAGAACGTCTGCCTCAACGAGGAGGACGTCAGCATCCTGGATGAACATGAGGCCCGGTGCCGGCTCGCCCTCGAGGGTAACCGGAACCTCAACCTCAACCTTCTCGCCACGCTTAATGGAGAGGAGGTCGATGTGGTCGATGTCCAGGGTCAGAACGTTCTGGTCAACGTGCTTGACCATGACGAGGTGCTGCTCGCCCTCGAGCTCGAGCTCGAAAACAGCGTTGACGCCGTGTGCGCGAACCAGTGCGGTCAGCTCGATGCGGTCAACAGCGAAGTGCAGAACGTCAACGGCGTGACCGTAGACAACGCCTGGGACCTTGCCAGCAACGCGCAGGCGGCGAGCGAAGCCCTTGCCGAACTCGTTACGTACTTCTGCCTTCAATACCGGGCGGGTGTTTGCCATAGTAAAACTCCTAGTGTCAAAGATTGGTGCGGCGAGACTTTAGCGAGTTCGAAAACGGCGAAAGCCTGCCGATGGTCGTCTTGGTCGAGTCATCGCAGGCTTAAAACGTGTGAAATAACTTCTAATCGCGTCGATAACGGCTTTCCGATTCCGGGCAGCCCTCGCCGAGACAGCGAGAATCCTAACACGCAGCGCCGAGAGCAGGCAAGTTACTTCTGCTCTTCTTCGCCAACTACAGAACTATCGAAATTGAGTTGCTTAGCGGTGGTGTTTCAATGCTTCTCTGCGCGTGAGGTTTGCGACGTCATGCGAGCCTAGGAAGCCCAAAACTCAGGTGGGATTGGTGCGATAGAGATCGCGCAACGCCCAGCCGATGGCTTTGCTAATGAAGAATTCATTGCCAAAGCGGGTTCCTGGGAGGTTTTCTTTGATGGCATCCGCCAGTAGTTGCAGATCGGTAGCCTCACGTTTGCCGAGCTGACTGATAATCGCGGCGCGGCGTCGTTGCGCAAAGGCTCCAAAACCGCGCGCACTTCGCAGAAGGCCTCTGAGAGATTATCGGTCAAGGTCATCTATTTCTGTTTTTTGGGGGGAATGGAAAGACCGCCCAGCTGTGTGCTGGTCGGTCCTTTTACGTGCTGCTTATTAAGCGCTTAGTTCGACTCGAAGAGCGTGGTTACGGAGCCGTTTTCGAAGATCTCGTTGATGGTACGAGCCAGCAACGGAGCAATCGAAAGAACAGTCAGGTTGGACCAGCCCTCAGTGGACTGCGGAAGGGTGTCAGTGGTGATGACTTCCTCAGCACCACACTCGGACAGACGCTCGCGAGCCGGGTCGGAGAAGACGCCGTGGGTACAAGCGATAACGACGGACTTCGCGCCAGCTTCCTTCAGGACGCGGACAGCGCCGGCGATGGTTCCGCCGGTATCGATCATGTCGTCGAGCAGGACGCAGTCCTTGCCCTCGACCTCGCCGACAACGCGGTTAGATACGGTCTCGTTAGCAACCTCGGTGGAACGGGTCTTGTGAACGAAGGACAGTGGAGCGTCGCCAAGCTCATGTGCCCACTTCTCAGCCACCTTGACGCGGCCAGCATCCGGGGAAACCACAGCGAGGTTATCCAGGGAGTACTTGGACTTGATGTAGTCCACGAGGATCGGCATTGCGTGCATGTGATCAACGGGGCCGTCGAAGAAGCCCTGAATCTGGTCGGTGTGCAGATCCACGGAAACGATGCGGTCCGCGCCAGCAGCCTGCAGCAGGTCAGCAACGAGGCGAGCGGAAATCGGCTCGCGGCCACGGTGCTTCTTATCCTGGCGTGCGTATGGGTAGAACGGCAGGATGGCGGTGATGCGCTTTGCGGAACCACGCTTGAGCGCATCGATCATGATGAGCTGTTCCACCAGCCACTTGTTCAGCGGCTGGGTGTGGGACTGCATCACGAAGCAGTCTGCACCACGCACGGATTCCTCGAAGCGGATGAAGATTTCACCGTTAGCGAAGTCGCGAGCAGTGGTTGGAACGAGGTCCGTCTTCAGTTCCTTGGCCACAGCCTCAGCCAGTTCTGGGTGTGCACGCCCAGAAAAGAGCTTCATGTTCTTGCTGCTGCCGGTTACCTTGCCTGTCATGGGCGGTAATTCCCCTTACTTGTTGTTGTCCTGTGCGCGGGCGGCAGCCTCAGCTGCCGGAGTTCCCGGACGCTTCTTTTGAACCCAGCCTTCGATGTTGCGCTGCTTGCCACCGGAGACCACGAGTGCTCCCGGAGGAACATCTTCCTTGATAACTGTACCCGCACCCGAGTACGCGCCATCACCGACATTGACTGGTGCGATAAACATCGTGTCAGATCCGGTGCGCACGTGGCTGCCGATTACGGTGTGATGCTTGTTAACACCGTCGTAGTTGACGAATACGGAGGAAGCGCCGATGTTGGACTCCTCGCCAACGGTGGCGTCGCCGATGTAGGTCAAGTGCGGAACCTTGGAACCGCGTCCAATCTGGGCATTCTTTGCCTCGACGAAGCCGCCGAGCTTGCCGTTTTCACCGACCTCGGTCTTCGGGCGGATGAAGGTAAACGGGCCGACATTGGCGTTAGCGCCAATCACAGACTCGGAACCGTGGGTGCGGATGATCTTGGCGCCCTCACCGATGGTCATGTCGGTCAGGGTGGTGTCAGGGCCGATCTCGGCGTTGTCCGCGATGGAAGTCTTTCCCCACAATTGGGTGCCCGGATGGATGAGAACGTCGGAGCCGATGGTCACGTCCACGCCGATCCAGGTGGTTTCCGGATCCACGATGGTGGCGCCACCGCGCATGGCGGTTTCCACGGTGCGGCGGTTGAGCTCGCGGCCAGCAGCGGCGAGCTGGACGCGGTCATTGACGCCTGCCAGCTCGCCGGCGTCGGCAGCAATGTGCGCGCCGACGTTGTGACCGGCGGTGCGGGCGATTTCCAGAACATCGGTGATGTAGAGCTCGCCCTGGGCGTTGTTGGAATCCAGCTTGGTCAGGGCGGCTCGCAAAATAGCGCCGTCGAAAGCGAAAACCCCGGAGTTTACCTCATCGATGCTCAGTTGCTCAGGCGCAGCGTCCTTTTGCTCGACGATGGCCTTGACGGAACCGTCCGTGTCACGCACGATGCGGCCGTAACCGGTTGGGTCATCCAGCTGCATCGACAGAACGGTGACTGCGTTACCGGCGGCCACGTGGGCGTCGTAAAGCCCGCGGATGGTTTCCGGACGCAGCAGCGGAACGTCGCCGTTGGTGACGATGACGGTGCCGGTGAAGTCGGGGAGTGGGGCAAGGCCGCACTGTACCGCGTGGCCTGTGCCGTTCTGCTCCTCCTGAACAGCCTGTGCGACCTCGCGGCCGAGCTCTGCCGCAATAGCCTCGACGGCAGGGGAGACCTGGTCGCGCTGGTGACCGACCACAGCAACGAGGTGCTTGGGGTTAAGACCAGCTGCAGCGTGTAATGCGTGGCCGATGAGTGGGCGCCCTCCGATTTCGTGCAGTGTCTTTTGCTTGGCGGACTTCATGCGGGTGCCAGCGCCTGCCGCTAAAACAACAATGGCGCAGTCAGTTGTATCTGCCACGAGTTTCTTCGTTCTCCTGTGGTTGGGTCTTAGGGGAGTATTGCCTCACATCTTAACGCCGGGGTGCGCACTGGGAGCAAGCGACGGCAAGAATGCCGTCTTTTATTCCGAGACCTCACGCAACATGCGGGCTCGCCAGGCGCCCACACAACCCAATGCCGCGAGGAAGAGCAACGCGGCAGTTGGGCCGGCCAGTGAAATCACCGCCGAGATTCCGCCCACCATGAGCAAGATGGCGCCCATCATGGTGTTAGCGGCGCCCACATAAAAAGTGCGCTTGTCACCGCCAGCGATGTCCACGATGTAGGTCTTGCGTGCCACGCGAATTGCCGTGTGTGCCAGATTGACAAGGAAGAATCCCAACGGCAGCGCCCACGCAGTTACCCAGTGAGGGGCCCACTGCGCGCAGGCAACGACTGCCAGCAACGTCACTGATGCGGCGGCAGAGGCCCATGCCATGACCAGCCGGGAAGATCGATCGGACCAGATGCCGGAAATCTTGCCGCCGACCAGGCTGGCCAGGCTGGAAGCGAGCACGAACCCGCCTAGACCGCTGAGCGCAGTACTGCCGACTTGGTGAGACAGTGTGACAATGAACGTCGTGGGCAATGCCGTCACGAGGAGAAGCGCACGCACGTTGACGAAGCGGCGGAAGTCCGCATCCTCGGTATAGAGTCCCCACGTGTCGCGCCACCAATGCGACTTGCTGGGGTCTTGGGCATTGTCTGGAACCGGCTCATCGATGGCGTGGAAGACCGCCGCGGCGATGAACCAGCTGGCCGCGCCGCATCCCAGGACCGCGGCTAGCCCGAGCGGTGGAAGTTGGCCGAGGGCCGCGAGCACCAAACCGATAAGCAGCGTCACCGCGCCCGTGGCTTGGGCAGCAAGGCCGGTGACCTCACCGCGGCTGCCCTTTGAGATGGTGCGTCCCTGAACGTCCTTGCCGGTGAGCGAACACAAAGCGCGAAAGACGGAAAGCACTGCCAATGCGGCAATGGTGACAACACCGAGAAGCCATCCGTGGAACAGTGCTGCAGCGACGGCAACAACGACGGCACAGCAGCCCTGGATGAGCGAGCCCCAGACCCACAGCTTCTTGCGCGCTGGCCGGGAGGTTACCCAGGGGCTGAGTGCGGCCTGCGGCAGCATCGATCCAGACTCGCGGATAGGGACGAGGAGCGCGGTGAAGAAGTGAGGGACTCCGACCTGTGCGAAAAGCCAGGGGAGAACCGTCTTGCCGGACACCAGTTGGTCGCCGATTCCTTGCAGCGCATTGGACCACGCGAAAAGGCGGGCAGGACGAGTTTCATTGTCTGGGATTGACATGGTTTAAAGCGTATGTGATTCAGGACCGCTTTAGCCTAATCCGGCGCGGTGGCGTCGCTATTTTAATAATCTGGGGTACATGGCTTTTTCGCGTCGAGTGTTTTTCAAAGGCGGATTGCTCGTTACTACGGCAGTGGTCGCGGGGTCTGCGCTGGCAGCTTGTTCTTCGAATAAGGATCAGCCTGCGCCGGTGGGTTACGACTCCGAACCGCGCCCGCTTCCCATCCCGCCGGTATTGAAAGGCGAGATGGAAGGCGATACCCGAGTATTCAAGCTCACCGCCCAAGACGGATACTCCGAGGTCATTCCGGGCAACAAGAACACCCGCACCTGGGGCTTTAACGGCCCGTTCCTCGGCCCGACGCTGCGCGCCCACAAGGGCGACAAGGTTCGCGCGGAAATCACCAACAACCTGGTGGAAATGACCACAGTGCATTGGCACGGAATGAAGCTTCCGGCCTATTCCGATGGTGGACCACACTCGCCGATTGAGGTAGGCAAGACCTGGAAGCCACAGTGGGAGATCGTGCAGCCAGCGGCTACCGTTTGGTACCACCCGCACCCGCATATGGCCACGGCAACCCATGCCTACCGCGGACTTGCTGGCATGTTTATCTTGGACGACGACGTATCGGATAAGCTCGACATTCCTTCTGAGTACGGCGTGGATGACATTCCGGTGGTCATTATGGATGCGAAGTTCACTGAGGACGGCCAGCTCGATCACCAGGTTGACGGCACGCTCGGTCTCCTGGGCACTACCCCTGTGGTTAACGGCATCACGAATGCTTCTTTCGCCGCGACCACGCGCCGGGTTCGTCTGCGCTTGCTCAACGGCGCTTCGATGCGTTTCTACACGCTGGCCCTGGATAATGGGACGCCGTTTAACGTCATCGCTACTGACTCCGGGCTTCTCGACGCCCCCGTCGAGGTCGACGAGCTGCTCATCGGACCAGGCGAGCGCATCGAGGTCCTCGTGGACTTGGAGCCCGGCAAGGACGTGGTGTTGCAGTCGGTGCCGCGCAAGGACAACTTCAGCATCCCCGAAGATGAGTACTCCGCGGACTTTGGCTTCAGGGACAGCTTTGACATCCTGCATATCACCGCGCCGGGGGAGGATGCGCCTGCAGCGCCAGCTCTGCCGCAAACCTTGGACCCCGCGGCTGCCGACGTCCCATCGGCCGAGGGGCTGACTGAGCGCGAGTTCGTGCTCAATACCTTCATGATTAACGGTGAGACCATGGACATGGCCCGCGTGGACACCGTGATCGAGGAAGACAAGCCTGAGGTATGGACTGTGACCAACGAAAATAGCGATTGGCCGCACAACTTCCACATCCACAATTCGCGTTTCAAGGTCTTGTCTTATGACTATGGCGATGGCAAAGACATCGCGGTTCCGACGATGGGCTGGAAGGACATCGTCAATCTTCCGCCCAAGGCAACCGCCAAGCTGCTCGTGGAGTTGGGCTACTTCCCGGATAAGACCATTCCGTACATGTACCACTGCCACATGCTCCTGCACGAGGACAAGGGCATGATGGGTCAGATGGTTGTGGTGAACAAGGGCGAAAAACCTGACGTTCGCGTCAAGCCGGCGGCGCTTGTATTCGAGAAGGCTGCTGGGTCGTCACATAGCGTACATGCTGGGCAAGTAGTGGACTCATCCCGTAGCCCGTACGCGACGCCGAGCGCGGAGGCTTCCTAGCGCTTAAGTGTCCTTTATTGTGGCCGTGCAGATGATTTAGTCAGGATCCAAGATGCTGAAGAAGCAAACTTCCGGAAAGTCCGTCATTACGGCAAAGAAGATTTCGAGCAGTCGTTCACCGAGGTGATCTAGGTAGTCTTCAGTGAGCGCTTGCCCGTCTGTCGGCCGCAGCTCGATGCGCACCTGACAATTGCTCTTTTGACACTGGCCACTTGAATCCTCTGGTGGTATTTCAAAATCTTCTTGCGGATCCATATCTAGAACTACGGATATCACAGTGGCTGCGGTGAGCTGATCCTGCAGGTGACTTTCCAGGCAGAGCAACAGGCGCTCGGCATCCGTGGCCGTGGCGTGCAGGTAAAGAGTTTCCAGCATGTTTTCCCTATTTAGCGTTAGCGGTTAACTACAGGCTCGGGGCTGTCGCGCAAGAGAGTTTAGTATCTGTTTCAAAACTAGGCTTGGCACGATGTGTAATATTTGAAGTTTTCGAGGCGAAAATAACAGACAATTTCAGAGCGCACTCTCGTCTAAGCTCTAATTCCTTTAACTCATCAAGAGTTTAAGCAGTACTACCCAGATCCTGATGTAGCTGAGTCGCTAAAGGCTAAAGCTCCCGAGGTTTATGAAACTTGGATTGCGACGACTCAGGACTCGATTGAGACGGAGAACTATGCCCGCAGAAAAACGGTTGATGGTTCATTTAAACTTGCTAGGAGAGGTCAGCTAATCGGCGCTTTCAGCGTAGTTGCAGTGCTGCTCCTGGGTGGTTGGTGCGCGTATTTGGGCAAAACGTGGATTGCTGCATTCCTTGTAGGAATCGATGTTGTTGCTTTGGCTGCGGTATTTGTGCCAGTTAAGGAGAAATCTACAAAGAGCAACGGCTCAACCTAGAAAGACGGGAAATCCTTCAAGATTTCGTCCGCATGCCCTTTTGCTACTTAGGCCTTGGGCCTTATTATCGAAGCTAGAAACCCCCACCGACCAGCATTTTTAATGGTCGGCGAGGGCCGGAAGAAGCTTCCCCACCAGGACTCGAACCTAGTTAAACGCCCTGCTCAACAGCCCGTTTACCGTCATTTGACTGCAATTTGACTGCATCTGAAAAACTTCCATCCAAAACACTGGCGATCTCATCCAGCCCGTCATCCCACAATTCCGCATACTGATCCAACGTCATCGCCGCCGACGCATGCCCCAGCTGACGCTGCACAATCTTCGGATTAGCCCCCGCCTGAATCAACAACCCAGCCGCCACATGCCGCAAACCATGCGGCGTCACCCGAGGAAACGACAAATCCTTCCTCTGCACACGCTTCAACGCACCATCAAACCAAGTATTGTGCCCCGGCGCCCGCAGCCAGCCGCCCCGCTTACCAGTCCACAGCAAATCATCCTTACCCAGCCCTGCGGCGCGCTCCATGAGCATCTCCATCACCCGCGGCGCCACAGCCACCGTGCGCGCCTCATGCGTCTTAGGCGTGCCAAGAACAACATCATTGCCGACCTTCGCCGCATTCCGCGTGATATTGATACGCCCGCGCAGCGGATCGAGGTCACACGGGCGCAACGCAATAGCCTCACCCCACCGCAAACCAGACGTACCCAACAACAAGATCAAGTCTTCACGGTCGCCACACTCCGCAGCGAACGCCTCCAACTGCGGCATCGTCAAAAACACTTTCCGGGCCTTACCCTTACGCGGCAACTTCACACCCCGCGCCGGATTCTTCTTCAACACCCTGTCACCAACCGCCATATCCAACACCTGGGCAAGAACCATATGACAATGCCTAACCCACGAACCAGAAACATCATCCAAAGTCATTTCCGCGACCCACTCCTGAACCTGCGACGGCAAAATAGCACCGACCCGCACACCACCCCACCGCGGCTTAACACCAGAGTTCCACACCTGCTTATAAAGCTCCGTTGTTGAAGGCTTCAAATGGGTCTGCATTGCCAGCCACCGGGCGCCGAGTTCCTCCACACGCACCTTGCCTTCCGCAGGGTTCACCCAGTCACCGTCGGTGATGCTTGCGGCGTTTTTCTCAGCCCACTTTCGGGCTTCATCCTTAGTGCGAAACCCGCGCTTGTTCCGGTTCCTGCCATCCGGGGAGCGGTACTGCACACGCCACGCATGGCCTTTAGCTGTCTCATATTTCTTAATGGATGCCATAAGAT
>NZ_KV788360.1:0-1362 GCF_001807215.1 Corynebacterium sp. HMSC05D08
CGCGGTCGAATATGATCTTGGTTAGGTCTTCTTGCCCGCGCTGGTTGATGCTGATGGTCATAAAGTCGTCGATGATAAGGACATCGACGTTGATCAGTTTCCGCATCTTATCGAGGTAGTTTTGGTCAGTCGGTGAGAAGACCGCCAGCATGTCTACAAGTTGATCCAGCCGGTAGTACGCCACGGAGTATCCAGCCTTGCACGCGGCGATGCCGATGGCGCAGGCAATGTAGGTCTTGCCTGTTCCCGTCGGGGCGAGGATGTGAATGTTGGTCGGGTTTTCCCGCCAGTTAGTTGCTGCGATTCGTTTCAGCTGGCGCATGTTGATACCGCGTTGTTCTGCCTGGGTGATTTCAGCCAGGCTTGCATCCGGGTATCGGAATTTAGCCTGGGTTATGGCCTTGGCAATGTTGCGTTGTTGGCGTTGTGTGTAGGCTTCTTCGACTGCGGCGAGGAAGATGTCTTCTGGTAGCGCATCCGCATAGGCCTCGTCGTTGACAACCTCGTAGAAGATGTCAGCGAAGGTTGATACGCGAAGCTTGCGCATTTTCGCCCGCACAATTTCGTCGTCGATGCTGCTCATGGTTTCACTCCTTATTGCTTCTAGTTTTCGTAGTGGTCAGCAGGCCGGATAAAGACGGCATCGGCCACCTCACCGGTAAGCGGGGTACTTGGGCGTGGGTGGTGCTTGGCCACAGGCTGTGGTTTTGCCCCTGGTGGCCCGGGATGTTGTTGGGCGTGGGCAATGTCAGTCTGGATGCGTTTGATCACTGCCATCGTGGGGGCCAGCTTCTTGTCTAAGACCTGCTGGCATGCCGGTTCGAGGGTGGCTTTGTTGTGCTTTTTGCCCAGGTTGGCCAGCACGTTGCGTGCCTGGATGAGTCCGCGGGGGATGGCGGCACTATTGCGGTCGAGGATCATCGCTATGACTGCGTGCGTTGCTGCCCCAAACGACGAGGCCCAGGCCAAGAGCTCATCACGGGTAAGCGCCTTGTGGCCTTCATCGTCGCCACGCGGTCCATGCTGAGGGTTGGTGGAATACCGGTATTTGAATCCGTGAAGGCGCGTGTGTTCAGCAACAAGCTGCTCCCCGTTGAAGATGCTTACTAGTTGCGGGGTGAGCCTGACTGTTACCGATTCTCCCACCAGCTGAAATGGCACTGAATAGTACTGGTAGTCACAGGTGATGTGCCAATTGCGGTCGACTTTAAGCCGCTTATAAGACACTTCCGTAAACGGCGTCGGCGGCAGATCCCGCATCATTGGTGCCTCTGCTTGCTCAAAGCGCATGCGCCGTGTTGAGCCATCAGGCCGCGTCATTGCGCTGTTGATATCGGCAAGACGGCAAGCGATCGCCTCATT
>NZ_KV788361.1:0-27090 GCF_001807215.1 Corynebacterium sp. HMSC05D08
TGGAAAAAGGTAGAGCAACGTGAAAACGAATTTTAGCCGGCTTCCAAGCCGAAAAGGCGTGCAAGCCGGCGCATCAGAGCCGAACTGTTTGGACGTTGAGTCGAAGTTTCATTCACTCTGGTCTGCAATGGAACGTCAAGTAGGGGAAGGAATCGAGGTTTCTCGCTGGATAGACAAATTGCTTTCGTTTGATGGACGTTTGACCGGAAGTGAGGCGTTGATCAGTCTTTCCCCGCGTGAGAAAGTCTTACGACGATTGCTTCGCGATTCTGATTGGAACCCTTGTGGTGAAAAAGACGATCAGGTCGCGCTACGAATCTCCCTTCTTGTGCATGGAAAGATCAAGCTAGAGGTTTTCCCAACTGAGGAGAAGGTAGATTGCCTCCGTGAGGATGAAATCGGTTATCGAACTGTATTTTGCCCTGACCTGTCCCAAGCGGTTGAACGTGAATTAGAGAGCTGTCAGAGCAGTTCGATTTCCATTAGTCGTCGCGTATCGCTTGTGATCAAGGAATATCATCAACGAGGAGAGCTCGCCCGAAGGGTTCGAAGTGTGAATCAAGCGCTCCGGGAAATTCCTCCGGTTTGTTGCTATTGGAATGGCGAAGCTGTTCAGAATTTCAGGGAGCCTAGGTCTCTGCCGAGTCAGCAAGACTGCTCAGCTCATGTTTTAGACTTTACTGAAGAGGAGGTCCTAGGCCCGGTTACTGCACGAGTCCTGTATTTTTTCTGGGCCTGTGAGCTCTTGAAAGCTGGCGGTCCGAATTCGCTCGAAACTCTCAACGGTCAAGATCTTGGGAGTGTAACGAAGCGTCGGCTTCCGCAAGGTTTAGAAAATGAGAAGTGTCGACGGATCGAGGGCGTTACCCGTCGCAAGATTGTATCGGAAGTGGACATTACTAACTCTGCCGAGGGAGACACGAACCCCTCGAAGCTCTGCGAGGACCGAGAGTACACGCTCGCAGGTTTTGTCGAGCTGGCCTCTGAAACTATTGAACAGATAAAGTTTCAGACGCGAAGCGACGTTGTTATGACCAGGGGATTTCGGGAGATCGGGGCGCTAAGGAAGGCTCTTGATGAGGGGACGATTGAAGAGCTTTCCCGCTTTGACATGTACTCACATTACTGTTGGGTACTAGGCGGGGATCGGCATGCTGAGGACGAGCTACACGCAATTTCGTCTCGAATGCGATACAACTCGTGGCATCTTCAGCCTTGGGGAAACACTTCGCCGGCGGAAATGTGTCCAATGAGGTATCACCCAGCTACTCTGCCAGATATTTCGTCTAACCTGGACTTTCACCATACTGGACACATTCGATACTCCGTAGGGCATGCGATTCGAGCCCCCTATTCTCTGAGCCATGGAGGAGAACAGCTTCTTGGTTTCGGTGATATTAGAGCAATGCGACAATCCGGAGAGCGCTATACCGATGAGGACCTCATGAATTGTGTCACGGCTTCGCGCCGAATGGGGGAATACCTCAGTGCACTGTTGGAACAATCATCTGTGACTGAGTTTTCGGCTGAAAGTTGTCGTTTTCCTGAATCCTTGGGCGATCGGATAGCAAATGGTTGTTGACGCACGTGTGACGCGGCTGGCTCGATATAGTTTTGTGTTTGACTATTTTCTGTCGCATCTCGGCTACTTCGCTGTGATGCCGATTCTGGCGCTCTGGCTTCCCGATAAGGTTTCTCCGTTCATCGCTGGTTGTGCGATGGCTGCCTTTGGCATTTCGGTAAGAGCATCAACCTTGGTGATGGGGAGACTCCTACGGTTGCTCCCCTTCGCTGCGGCCATGCAGATTGGTCTAGTTGCCGCGTCAGTTTCTTTCTTTGTTATCGGATTGCAGCCTAATGTGGCGATACTCGTCGTTGCCTTGCTCTTGGCTGGAGCAGGAATAAACATGAATGGATCGAGTATTCGGCACTACCTTGTTGAATCTGAAGCATCTGAGACGACTAAGTTAGAGATTTTTGGATCGATCAATATTGCGGTGAACGTCTCGGCAGCGGTCGGGCCAGTCATCGGCAATGTCTTGTTCTCAGCGGCGTCGAATGTGATCTTTTTTTATACCGCTGCGTGCTACTTGGCCGCTGCAGTTGTACCGGCGTTGACGTTGTCATACAAGCTAAGACCTCGGAAAGCTGACGTCCGGGGTTCCTTTGCTCGTAGGGTAATTCAGCCCCTAGGCAAGGCACCTGTGCGTTGGGTTGTTCTCGGCGTGGTGGTTGGGTACATGCTTTATAGTCAGCTCTTTTCTTCCATAGCGGTAGCAGTCAGTGCGCATTACACGTCGCCGGTCATCCGAGGAGCGGTATTTGCGGTAAATGCCCTTTCGGTGGTACTGCTTCAGCCTCTGGGTACGCGATTGATTAAGAAAGCACGAGATAGCGGACTATCGAATCAGACGTTGGTGCTGGTTTCTCCTTTAGTTTTTGTAATTGCCCTGGTCGCGGTGAAAATTAATCCATTTCTTGGGATCATCATTTTTTCTTTCGCGGAGACTCTTTTTATTCCGCTAGTGGATGCAGCGCTTCTTTCGTTACCAATGACGGGTTCTTTAGAAGCGGTTCAGGCGCGACAGTTAGTGGTTGCCACTGGAGAAGGAATCGGTCTTGGGCTTGGTGTCATCGTTGCTCCTCAATGGATCGCGTTGTCTGCTGCCGTGCTTATTGTCTGCTGCTTTGTTGTGCGCTTAATGAGTGGAGAACATGACGCTAAACAATGCGACAAGGGTCCATCCTCGGCTAAGCATTGAGAGCGCGGCTATTGACACTGAAACTGACAAACCAACAAACAGATCAATGAAAAAGGCGATGAATATGAAATTGAACGAACGCTTTGCAGATGGTTCCGGCAGTTCTCCTCGAACGCTGACGCTAGCGATGTTTGGCTATAATCACGAGGCACTTTGCGCTCTTGCCGAGGCAGACACAGAATTCTGCGTCATCGTGGTGGAGGAGCGTTCACTGTATGAAAAGAAGGGACTCGAAAAGCGATCTGCTGATCCTCGAATTCGATCTGTTCTTTCGCGGTGGGAGTGGTGCGAGTATCAGAACAACTCTGATGCAGCTGTTGAATGCATCCGTGAGCTTTTAAAGGATACGCATATCGATGGCATCGTGCCGGGCTTGGAGTATGCCGTAGGTGCTGCCAATGCTGCAGCTCGCGCCGTCGGCCTGCCGCATGCAGGGGAAGATGCTCCCTTACGAGATAAAATTGCGTTCCGCCGCTGTGTGGGCGGAGTTCAATGGACTGAGGTTAAGAGCGAAAGCGACATCTTCGAGCCTCCCTGTGTGATTAAGCCAGCGAACCGTCAAGCCTCACTTGGTGTCTCAATCATTCGTTCATCAGAAGAAATTTCGTCGGCGTGGACTCATACGTCGACCGCACGCGAACCTCGCCAGGAAGCGGGCCGACCATGGGATACTCGCTACATTTGCGAGAGCTTGATAGAGGGAGATGAGACGTCGGCCGAATGCCTCGTAGTCGATGGTGATGTGGTGTTTCTGAACATTACGAGCAAAGAGACTAGCGGTGCCGTGGAATTAGGACACGAAGTAGGACAGCACAATCCTGGGGTGGAGGAGGCCATGCGGGACTTGGTGTCGAAATTGGGGGTGCAGACCGCTCTACTGCATGCCGAATTCAAGGGCACCACACCCATCGAATGCGCAGGCCGCCCACCAGGCGACCGAATCATGCTTCTCATTGGTCGGGCGTGGGGAGTAAATCTCTATGAGCAGTGGGCACGTGCTATGTGCCAATATGCGGTTTCAGTGCCACAACAACCTAGTTCTTCAGCAGCTATTCGCTTCATTCATGCGCCGCGGGGTTTGGTACGGAGCATTGAAGATCCAACGGGACATGGCGTTATCACAGTTGAACCGAATACCTGGGTCTCCGAACTAGCATGTTCGTGGGACAGAGTAGGTTTCGTGGAAGCTGATACGCATGCGGACGCAGTTCGCCGTGCATCGCAGGTTCGTTTCAAGATGGCCAACGATGTAGTTCTCTATCTCAACCACCGGAGGACTGCAGCGGAATGGACACCAGCGTTCGAAGCATCTGATGGTGCGGTGCTTCTCACTGACAAGGAAGTTCGACCTGCCGGCATCGTAGAGACAGTGCAGCTCGATACCAATGACCAAGATGCTGTCACTGCAACAGTGGATGAATTGTCATCCCGCTACGACATCCGTGGAGTTGTCACTTTCAGCGACCGTGATGTAGAGACGGTGTCCTTGCTTGCCGATAAACTCGGCCTTCCTGCACCATCGCAGGCCGCTGCTCTGAAGGCACGGAACAAATTTGAGATGCGAAAGGCCGTGCAAAGTATCGCACCGCATATGGTTCCTTCCTTTTCGTTTATTGAGCCGGGGGATAATGCACAATCGGTAATGGAGGGTGCAGGAATCACGGTCCCGTGTGTGGTTAAGCCAGTGGATGCTTCTGGATCTCGAGGGTTTTCCCTGTGCCATACGGCGGACGAAGTCTCGGCTGCGGTGTCCCGATGGGGCGGACCGATGGTAGTGGAGGAGTTACTGACCGGAAGTGAACACAGCGCTGAGGGATATGTGTACGAGGGGGACGTTCATCTCATAGGCGTGACAGATAAAACGACTACAGCTAAGTTTCGATTGGAAATTGGGCAGGTTTTTCCATCGGCCGTAGAGGGCATTCAGGATGCGGTGAAGCCGCTTCTACAAGCGACAATCAAAGCCCTCGGAATCAATAATTGTGCGTTCCATATGGAATTCTTCTTTGATGCTAGAACATCAACAGTTAAGTTGGTCGAGATTGCTGCTCGACCAGGTGGAGACTACATTGCCTCCCACTTGGTACCGCAGGTAACCGGTGTATCCTTCGCTCGTGATTTGGTACGCATTGCAACGGGGCAAAGACCTTCATTTGCAGTGCCCCGTGATGGCTATGTGGCGGCAACATTCAAGCTACATACTGATAAAGAGGGAGTACTTAAATCTATGGGTCAGCTTCCTACTGCTCCTATCGTCGTAGAATCCCAACAACACGTGCATGTCGGCGATGTGATTACGCAACCCCCTGCCGACACATTGAGTTCAATCCTTGCGGAAGTTGTAGTAGTCGCGGCGTCTCGGAGAGAGATTGAAGCTTTTGAATCGAGACTTCGGGAAGTGGAGGTCGTCGTTGAATAAGCAACGAATAGGCTTGGTCGGCGCATTCCCTCGGATGCCGCACGGTCATCATCAGCTAGGCATGCTTCGAGATGCCGCTGCTCGCCAAGGCGTAGAGCTCATCGAATTAGACGGGAAGAACCTCGACGAGGCGCTCGCTCGGAAGGAATCAACTGGATACAGTGACTGTGAAGGCTACGTATGCTTCCGCGAAGACTACACATATCAGACCGCTCTTCTCGACGATTCTGGTAACGCTCCAGAGGACGTAGCTAGATTGAAGCGGAAGGATGAGGCTCGTCAATGCTTGCGCGATGCTGGTTTCGAACAACCGGCGACGGCAGAGGAACCGCGAGATATACCAGGTCCTTGGGTCGTGAAGCCCCGCAGCGGATCAGGTAGTGCTGGAGTGAGTGTTCACACTGATCTCGAGAGTGCGAGGAAGGCGCTCCGAACACTGTCGGACGGCTTCGTCGAAACATTCGTCCAAGGCACTGAGTTTTCAGCGGAGGGATACTTCTACGCCTCCGAACCTGTCGTAGTCGGTATCACTGATAAGAGGCTTGAGGGCGTGGTGGAAATCGGCCACCGTTACCCTAGCGTCCTTCTCTCCGATCATGAAGAAGAGATAGCCGCATCTGTCATTTCTGCCCTAAACACATGGGGACTGAACGCGGGGCTCTTTCATGTCGAGGGCTGGTGGGTGGACGGCCAGGGGGTGGTTCTAGGTGAAGGGCATGTGCGCCCAGGCGGCGACTTCATTCACCTACTTGTCAGTTCTGTACATGGTGCAAACATTTTTGATCCTCTCATTGCAGATGCTTTGCGCCAGCACGGTAGAAAAAACGCTCTTAACGATGGATTTGTCTTTCCTCAACGGCGCGATGGTCACAGTAGCGCTGTTCGCTATATCCAAGTCCCTCCCGGAACTATCACAGCCGTTAGTGGGGTCGAAGAAGCGCTATCGGAGCCAGGAATTCTTGCTGGCTATTGCACAGCGGAACCTGGTGTAAGGGTGGAGACTGCGAGTTCTTCAACAGAGCGACTTGGTTGCCTCGTAGCGCATGCCTGCGGTGGAGAAGATCCGGAAGATATTCTGGATCGCGCAATGGGTAAGTTGCGGATTACCGTGAGCAATTAGGCACGCGAGCGGGACGCAAAGGCCGCGATGGCGCGCCAGCCAAAGAAGAATAGCGCGGACATCACGGTGGCCACGATGAGGAAGGACCAGTGCGGCAGACGCCCGTTGACCAGCATCCACAAAGCCATGCCGCCGATGACGGCGCTCAGCCACACCACGGCGCCCTCCTTCCACAGGCCGCTTAGCTTCGTGGCCATGATGATGACCCAGCCCACGAGCGCGCCCACGGTCCACGGCCAGAAGGCATCAACCCAGGAGCTAAAGCTCAGGCCACCATGCGCCAGGCGGGCGAGGATGGCGAAGAAGGCGAGAGCGAGGATGTCGATAAGCGGGGCAACGCGCATTTAGGATTCCTTCCGGTTCAACGCCGCGTAAGAAAAGCCATCGCGGGCGTAGTGAGCGAAGTAGATGACCCATCCAATGATAGTGATGAGCGCAAAAGAAATAAGCCGGTAGATGATGGCCGCGGAGGTGGCGTGCACCACGGTCAGGCCTGTCGCCACCAGAGGGGTGATGAGCGCGGCCTCCACCGTGCCCAGACCACCCGGGGTGACCTGCGCGGAGCCAGCCAGCTTCGCGGCGAGGAAGGCCAGTGCAACGCCGGCCAGGGTGGTGTCATCAGCACCCGCGCGCAGCCACGGAATCTCCCCGGTCACCGCCCACACGGAAGCCCATAGCGCGGCCATATCGGCCAGGCGGTGCACCAGAGACGCACCAGCAACCACAGCAAAGGGGCCGCGCGAAAGGTGGACCTCGCCGAGGTTGCGGACCTCCTGAATCGCGCGGTCCCGCTTCGGGCCGGGCCGTAGCTTGCGCAGCCAGCCCTCGAGGGTCACCGGGTGCGAGGTCAGCCAGAAGATGCCGCCGAGTGCCGCGAGCATGAGCACAACCGTGGTGATCAGCGATCCCAAGGCCATATCGGCATTGAGGAAAAACACCCCGCCGAGCCCAATGAGCGCGAGGAACATCGAGCTAACAATCGAGGACAAGAACAGGAAGTAGCTGCACAGCGCCACCGACGCGCCCCAGCGGCGCTGCACCTGAAAAGTGAGCACTGCGGAAAAGGCGGGGCCGGCGGGCAGGGTAGTGGACCACGCGTTGGAGGCCAGAGTAATGGCGTAGGTTTCACGCAATGGGACCTTGACGCCGCCGGCGCCGATGAGCCGCTTCATTACCTCCGCCATGCCCGCGATGGACAGCAGCGCGAAGAACACCACCAGCACCACGGGGAAAGGTTTGGCGTGGCGCAGACGGCGCAATCCCTCGGAGATGAAGTCCAGCTGGTCGCGGAAGAACCACGCCAGCGCGGCCAGAATCAGCAGGGAGATTATCCAGGTCAGCCAGTTCTTCTTCATCGACCATCCGTGGAATTGAGGCGCTTGACCAGCTCGGAGAAGGGGATGAGCTCCTCGTCAGTATCGGCACTGCGGTCCCCGCGTACGGCGGCTTCGTTCGCCGTGCTTGGCGACGCCCCCTCCTCCGCGAGTACCTGGCTGGCCGCGGGTGCTGGGGCCGGGGCTGCAGCCACAGCAGGATGCTGCGCAGCGACGGGCTCGGGGGAGTCGCCGACCAGGCGGTGGGTCAGGCGGGTGAGGAAGCGCGGGGCCCACCAGTTGTCCTCGCGCAGCAGGTGCATGACGGCGGGAACGAGCAGCATGCGGACAATGGTGGCGTCGAAAGCCAAGGCGAAAATCATGCCGAACGCGATGTACTTCATCATCACGATGTCGGAGAAGCCGAAGGCACCCGCCACCACAATCATGATGAGCGCCGCCGCAGTGATGATGCCGCCGGTGTGTGCGGTACCGCTGGCGATGGCATGATCCGTGGACTGCCCCGCGCGCCGGGCCTCGACCATGCGCGAGACCAGGAAGACCTCGTAGTCCGTCGAGAGGCCGAAGACGATGGCGATAATCAGCACCAGAATTGGGCTCATGAGCGGACCTGCGGTGAAGTTGAGGGCGTCGGAACCGAAGCCGTCGACAAACATGAGCGTGAGGATGCCCAACGTGGCGCCGAGGGAAAGTAGCGTCATCAAGATGGCCTTAAGCGGCAAGATAAACGAGCCGAATACCAGCGACATCAGCAGGAACGTCGCTACCATCACGTACAGCGCCATCCAGGGCAGCTTGTGGAAGAGCGCGTCCAAAGACTCCACCTCCATCGCCGGCGTGCCACCGACGTAGAGCTCAACGCCCTCCGGCGCCTCAATCTGCTCCAGCTCGTGCACGATGCGGGCGTAGTCGTCGCGGTCCTCGATACCTGCGGCCAGGACGGTGGTGCCGTCCTTAGTCGGCGTGGTCGGGCCCATGGGCTTGGTGAGGCCGTCGAGCTGCCGCACTTGCATGACGACGTCGACAAGCTGCGCGTTCGTCGCATTCGTCACCACGAGCTTGACTGGCTCCGTGCGGAAGGAGGGGAACTCCTCGTTGAACTTGTCCTGCGCCATGCGGGTCTCGTGCGTGGGCGGCAGGTAGGTCTCGTTGATGCCGCCGAACTTCACGCCGAGGACCGGCAGTGTGAGCGCGATGAGCAGGGCGCAGATGCATACGGTCATCAGCTTCGCGTGGCGCATGGCCCAGCGTGGCAGCTTGTACCAGAAGGTGTCCTCGATGCGGCGCGCACGGCGAGAGGTCTTGCGCACGGAGAACTTGTCGATGTTCTTGCCCAGCAGGCCAAACAGTGAAGGCAGCACGGTCACCGAAAGCAGCGCCGCGAGGCCGACCGCAGAGATGGAGCCGTAGGCCACGGACTTTAGAAACGCCTGCGGGAAGAGGAACAACCCAGACAGAGCCACGGCGACCATACCCGCGGAGAAGACCACGGTCTGGCCCGCGGTGGCGGTGGTGGTAGCCACGGCGTCGCGGACATCGCGGCCTTTGTCGAGCTCCTCGCGGAACCGGGAGACCATGAACAGGCCGTAGTCGATGGCCAAGCCCAAGCCGAGGAGCGTGACGACGGCCTGCGCAAAGACGTTGACCTGCTGGAAGCCGGCGAGGACGGACAGGATGCCCAGGGAACCGAGGATGGACAGGCCGCCGACGACAAGCGGCATAAACGCCGCCACGACAGAGCCGAAGACGAAGAGCAGCAGCAAGCCCACGAGGGGCAGGGCGGCCTTTTCGGCGCGGGAGATGTCGTTGGCCATGCCTTCGTCGAGGGCGTCCGCCACGGCGGTGGCGCCGCCTACTTCGAGGGGGACGTCGGTGGCAGTGAGGTCGTCCTCGATGGCGCGGAAGTCTTTGAGGGTCTGCTCGCCGTCGCCCTTGAGGCTGATGGCGGCGAACGCCGTGGTGTGGTCGCGGTTGACCAGGTTGGGGTTCTTGGTATCGAAGTAGCTGGTGATGCTCTCGATTTCCTGCGGGTGGTTGGCCTTGAGCTCGGCGAGGTGCGCCTTGGCGGCGTCGAAGTTCTTGTCGGGATCAGCAAAGAGCAAGACGACGTCGCCCGAATTGTCACGGCCGAACGTTTCTTGCTCGATTTTCGCCGCGCTTGTCGACGCCGCACCCGGGTCCTCCCAGCCCTCCTGGCTCATGCGCTCGCCTAGGCGGGTGCCGAAGCCGAAGAAGAGCAGCAGGATAAGTCCCACGATGACGAGTGGGACGACCTTGCGGTGGGCGTAGGAAAAACGGCCCCAAGCATAGAACATGGTTCTCCTAACGCTGTTTGAGCAGGGCGGTGAGTGGGCGGAATGGCTGCAGCCAGGCGCCGCCTTCGGGCAGATTGTCCAGGTTGATGCGCGGCAGCGGCTCGCGGAAGACGCCCTCGATGTCCTCGAGGTCGACGAACTCGATGTCTTCGTGGGTCACGGCCCAGGAGGCGTGCTCGTGGAAGCCGAGGACGCACACCGGCTTGCCTTCGGCGGCGAGTTCCTCGAGGAGGGACTGGAAGTTCTGGCCGTCGGCGGAGGCGACGATCACGCTGTCGAGGTTGTCGCGGTTTTCCTGAATGTAGGCGATCATGTCGGGATCGACGTCGTCGTCCTCGTGCAGCTTGGGCTTGGCAAAGACCGCGAAGCCCACGTTGCGGATGGCCTCGACCCAGGGGCGGATGACATCAGCGCCACCAGGGGTGACGTTGGTGAAGACCGCGGCCTCTGGGCGGGCGTCGTTTTGCAGGGCGATTTCTACGAGCCAGCGGCCGATGGCGTCGAAACGCGGGCGATGCGCCGCAGTGGGGCGGCCGCCCAGAATGGCGCCGAGCCCCATGTCCATGTTGGGGGCGTCCCAAACAAGCAGATAAGAGCCGGCCATTATTTCTTCTCCCACAGGTACTCGGTGATGACGTGGTCTTTTTCGAGGCCTTTGCCCTCGAACTTGGTGATGAGCTGGCGGTCGGTCAGCTGCGGGCATTCGGGCCAGGGCCAGCCCTTGAACTCGAGGCTGGGCTCGACGTCGACAAGCTCTGTGATCCACTCGGCGTAACCGGCGTGATCGGTGGATACGTGCAGGACGCCGCCCTTCTTCAGGCGGGAGGCGAAGAGGTTGAGCGTGCCGGACTGGATGATGCGCCGCTTGTGGTGGCGGGCCTTGGGCCAGGGATCCGGGAAGAAGACGCGGATGCCATCGAGGGACTCTGGTGCGAACATGCGGACCATGACCTCGATGCCGTCGCCGCGGATCATGCGGATGTTGTCGATGTCGTTGCGCACAACGGAACCCAGTAGCTTGGCCAGGCCAGGTTTGTAGAGCTCAACGGCGATGATGTTGGTGTCCTGTTCTTTCGGCGCCATCGCGGCGGTGGAGGTGCCGGTGCCGGAGCCAATCTCAACAATGGTTTTGGCGCCGCTGCGGCCGAACCATTCGTCGAGGTCGATGCGCTCGTCGGCGAGCATCTTGCCCAGGCGCGGCCAGTGCTCTTCGAAGAGGGCGTTCTGGTTGTCGGTGAGGGTGCCGCGGCGGAAGGTGACGTTGCCGAGGCGTGGGTAATCAAGATCGTTGCCGAATTCAGCGTTGAAGTCGGTCTGCAGCGGGCGGCCGTGTGGCATCTCGCCAGCTGGGGAGTTTTGAGGATTATCTGCAGTATTCATTGCCCATTATTGTTCCCTGTGTCTGGGTAACTAACAAAGTGCCGCGCCGCTAGGCCAGGGGGCATTCGTACGCATATTACGCACCGGATATAACCGGGTTGAGCTGCGAGGGGGTAAGTTCTTCCGTACAAAATAACGCGGTACTCGCGACATTTCAGCCCCATATTGGGGTGGGCAAAAGTCACATATGCTTAATGTCACACCGGCGTACGCTTGGTTAAGGTGTGGTGAACGGTGTGGATATAACCACATTGGCTTTGAATGCCAAAGTTTAGCGGTAATTCACACCGACGTGGGGTTAATCTTGAGGTGAATGACCCATGGGGGACGTGTGCTCTGACTGTGTGCAGCGCATGGCCCTTGGCGATATACAACCTCACGAACCGGACCACTAGGAGATTCTTAGATGACCGCCACCATTAAAGGCCTCGTTGGCGAGCTGCCAACGAGCAACGAAAAACTCATTTCTTGGATTAGCGAAAGTGTCGAACTATTCCAGCCGGAGCGAGTGGTCTTCGTCGACGGCTCCCAGGAAGAGGCAGAACGTCTCACAGCGGAGCTTGTGGAAAAGGGCACCCTCATCAAGCTGAACGAGGAAAAGCGTCCGAACTCTTACCTCGCTCGCTCTAACCCGTCTGACGTCGCACGTGTTGAGTCCCGCACCTTCATCTGCACGGAGACCGAGGAAGGCGCTGGCCCCACCAACAACTGGGCACCGCCGGCAGCCATGAAAGCAGAGATGACCGAGGCATTCCGCGGCTCCATGAAGGGCCGCACCATGTACGTGGTTCCTTTTTGCATGGGGCCTATCAACGATCCTGACCCGAAGCTGGGTGTCCAGCTCACTGACTCCGCGTACGTGGTCCTGTCCATGCGCATCATGACCCGTATGGGCGCACAGGCGCTGGAGAAGATTGGTGCTGAGGGCGATTTCGTCCACGCACTGCACTCCGTGGGTGCTCCACTGGAGCCGGGCCAGGAGGATGTGACTTGGCCGTGCAACGACACCAAGTACATCACCCAGTTCCCAGAGACCAAGGAAATCTGGTCCTACGGCTCTGGCTACGGCGGAAACGCCATCCTGGCCAAGAAGTGCTACGCGCTGCGCATCGCTTCTGTTATGGGTAAAGAAGAGGGCTGGATGGCTGAGCACATGCTCATCCTGAAGCTGACCAACCCGGAGGGCAAGAACTACCACGTTGCGGCGGCTTTCCCGTCTGCTTGTGGCAAGACCAACCTCGCCATGATCACCCCGACCATCCCGGGCTGGTCTGCGGAAGTTGTGGGTGACGACATCGCGTGGCTGCACCTGCGCGAGGACGGCCTTTACGCCGTGAACCCGGAGAACGGCTTCTTCGGCGTGGCGCCAGGCACCAACTACGATTCCAACCCGATCGCCATGAAGACCATGGAGCCGGGCAACACCCTGTTCACCAACGTCGCGCTGACCGACGACGGCGATGTCTGGTGGGAGGAGATGGGCGACGCTCCTGCGCACCTCATCGACTGGCACGGCAACGACTGGACCCCTGAATCCACCACAAAGGCTGCTCACCCGAACTCCCGCTACTGTGTCCCGATTTCTCAGTGCCCAACTGCCGCACCGGAGTTCGACGACTGGAAGGGTGTCAAGATCGACGCCATCTTGTTCGGCGGCCGCCGCGCGGACACCGTTCCGCTGGTCACCCAGGCATTCAGCTGGAATCACGGCACCATGATCGGCTCCCTTCTGGCTTCTGGCCAGACTGCAGCTGCCGAGGGCAAGGTTGGCGCACTGCGCCACGATCCAATGGCGATGCTGCCGTTCATCGGCTACAACGCTGGTGACTACCTGCAGCACTGGATCGACATGGGCGTCAAGGGCGGTGACCGCATGCCGTCCATCTTCCTGGTTAACTGGTTCCGCCGCGGCGAAGACGGCCGCTTCCTGTGGCCGGGCTTCGGCGAGAACTCCCGCGTCCTGAAGTGGATCGTGGACCGCATCGAAGGCAAGGTCGACGCCGTCGAGACTGTCGTGGGCAACACCGCTCGCGCTGAGGACATCGACATCGAGGGCCTGGACTTCGACATCGAGGATGTCCGCGAGGCGCTGGCCGTCAACGCCGCTGACTGGGCTGGCGATATGGAAGACAACGCCGAGTGGCTCAACTTCCTGGGCGGCCGCGTTCCGTCCGAGGTCTGGGATGAGTTCCGCGCACTGAAGTCGCGCGTCGAGAACGCCTAAGCCAAAACTTAGGGCCTTCCCGCCCACCATCATGGTGAAGCGGGGAGGCTCTTTTGCATGCGAGAGAACTCTAGGCGCGCAGCACGATGACGAGGTTCGAAGTTAAGAATTCGCGCAGCACAGGCACGCGCGTTACCCACCACGCCCAGCTGGGGTGGTAGCGCGGAAAGGTGAGCAAAGCGTCATGCGCGGTGGCCCAGTCGAGGCCCTGGCGCGCGGAGACGTCGAAAAGCGAGGTGCCAAAGACGTTCTTTGGCGGGTGCCCGTGGCGGCTGGTGTAGCGATCGCGGGCGAAGGCGCCGCCCACGTAGTGCTCCCACAGGCCCGTCTCGTGGCCGCCGAAAGGCCCCAGCCACACCGTATAGCTCAAGATCACCAGCCCACCGGGCCGGGTCACGCGCAGCATCTCTTCTCCCATATCCCATGGATGCGGGATATGCTCGGCCACGTTGGAGGAGTAGGTGACGTCGAAGGTGGAGTCGGCAAAGGGCAGCTGCGTGCCGTCGCCGCGCACCGCGTTGGCCAGCTGGATTCCCGCGGCCGACATCTCGCCCGCATCGGGCTCAATGCCAAAGTAGCGCGCCCCGCGCCCAGCGAAGGCCTCCGCGAAGTAGCCTGGCCCGCCGCCCACATCGAGCACGCGCGCCCCGGAAAGGGAGAGGCCGAGGTCGGTGCAGAGGGCGTCGACAAGCAGGGCGGTGTCGGAGGCCAGGCCGCCGTAGAAGATGTCAGGCCGGGTCTGTTCGAAGCGGAAGGAGCGCAGCAGCCGCCACGAACGCGCAAGCGTGGCCATGGCGCGGGTTTGTTTCATAACCCACTAGGCTAGTAGCTCGACATGAAAATTCTTTTACTGTGCTGGCGCGATTCCACCCACCCACAGGGCGGTGGCTCGGAGCGCTACCTCGAGCGAGTGGGTGAGTACCTGGCGGCGCAGGGCCACGAGGTGGTCTTTCGCACCGCCCGGCACATGAACGCCGCCAAGCGGGAGCGCCGGGCGGGCGTGCTCTACTCCCGCGGGGGAGCGAAGTTCAGCGTGTATCCGCGCGCGTGGCTGGCTATCCTCGCTGGCCGGCTGGGGTTGGGGGATCTGAAGGGCGTGGACGTCATCGTCGATACCCAAAACGGCATTCCGTTCTTCGCGCGCTTGGTCTCGCCAGCGCCGACGGTTCTGCTCACGCACCATTGCCACCGTGAGCAGTGGCCGGTTGCAGGCCTCCTGCTGGCGCGCTTGGGCTGGTTCCTTGAGTCGAAGGTGGCGCCGCGGGTCTACCGTAATAGCCCCTACGTGACGGTCTCGCGGGCCTCGAAGCACGACCTCGAGGACCTAGGCATCAGGGGCGCGCGCATCATCGAAAACGGTGTGGATCCGCTGCCCGCTCACGTGCCGACGCTGGAGCGCGAGACCGCAATTCACCTGGTCACGCTATCGCGGCTGGTGCCGCACAAGCAGATTGAGCATGCCATGGACACCGTGGCGCGCATGCCGGGCGCGGTCCTCGACGTCATCGGTTCCGGCTGGTGGGAGGCGCAATTGCGCGAGTATGCCGCGTGCATCGGGGTGGCCGAGCGGGTGCGCTTCCGCGGCCAGGTCACGGAGGATTACAAGCACGCTTTGCTCGCGCTTGCCGACGTCCATCTCATGCCCTCGCGCAAAGAAGGCTGGGGTTTGGCAGTGATGGAGGCCGCGCAGCACGGCGTTCCCACGGTGGGTTACACGTTTGGCTTGCGCGATAGCGTGGTCGCCGGGGAGACCGGCGTGCTCGTCGATACCGAGGACGAGTTCGCCCACGCCGTGCAGAAGCTGGTGGAAGACCCAGATGAGCGGCGTCGTTTGGGCGAGAATGCCCGGCAGCTGGCGGCTAGGTACTCGTGGGAGAAGACTGGCCAGGCTTTCGAGAAGCTGCTTGGCGAGCTAGTGGAAAAGCAGCGCTAGCAAGCAGGAGCCAGAGCGTGGTCAGAGCCCACGGCACCGCGGGGGCAGGCGCGGCGGTCTCGGCGACGATGCGGCTATCGACCACCACGGCTCCCACCCCGAGTTCCTCCAGGGCGTCCATATCGCGGCGCTGCCAGGCATCGTGGGCGGCGACGTAAGCCGGCTGGGCTTGGTCCACTACCACGCCATCGACGATGAGCTCGCCCGACTCGAGCTTGTTTAACGCCTTGGAATACGGGTCCACGGCCACGCCGCCACCGGGCAGGCTCACCAGCGAGGGGCGGTCGGGGAAGAAGGCGACGCGGCCGTCGAGGGCGTCGACAAGCTGCTGGTCCACCACGGGTTGTTCGGAGCGCGGGGCGAGCACGGCGAGGTCGCGCGGGGCGCCGGGGGCTTGCAGGAGGCAGGCGAGGAGCCCTACCGCGGCAGGCAGATTCGGCAGCGCCCCCAACCCCGCGACGTAGAGGGGGATGGCGAGAAGGGTGAGCTTGGAGGCGTCGCGAAGCAGGCCCGCGCCAGGAACGTGCGCGATAAACCACCCCAGCGCGCCGGGGAAGAGCCACGTCCCGCAGGCCAGGCCGAGGCCGAGGGCGGCGAGGAGGTAAAGGGGGCGCCGACAAGCATGCTCTAGGTGCCGGGACCCCATGAACGCCAAGGCCGCGACGGCTAGGCCCGCGAGCGCGAAGCGGGAGGCAGGCACGGCGTCGGCGCTCCAGATTCCGCCCAAGCCCAGCAGTGCGCCCCCGGTGCCCACGAAGCCTTCCGCGCGGGGAGCAAAAGCGGCGACCTGCGCGGCTGCGGAACCAGGTGCGGAGTTGTTGGACAGCGCTGGCACCAGCCACGGCAACCAGAGCAACACGCCCCCTGCGGCAATCCGGAAGCGGCCGGTGACCAGCGCAATCACCACCCCGAAGACCCCGCCCGTGGGAGTCAGCGAGGAGGCCCAGAGCGCGAGCCAGGAGACGGCGCGGCGTCGGTTAAGGCAGGCCCACGCCAGCACTGGCGCGAGCCACGCGGCTACCGCCAGCGACCACTGCCCCTGCAGAAGGCGCTCAAGAACGAAAGGATTGGCCACCGCACACGCCATCGCGGCAGCAGCCGCCAGCGGAGTGTGCGCCCACTTTGCTGCCCCCCACGCACTGGCCAAGGCGCTGGCCAGCACCAGAACACGCGCGAACCAATCGCCGCCCAGCAACGCCAAGACCCCATCTTGCGGTGCGTTGCGGGCAGGCAAGGTACCCAGCCCAAAGTTCGTGGCCGTCAGGCCCGGGTGGTGGAGCAACGCCATGTCACGCCACAGCAGCTCGCCCGGCACCAGGAAAGGCCAGCACACTGCGCCGACGAGCAGGAGACCCCACGCGACAAGGACGCGGCGGCTCCAGCTATGCGCGGTCACGGTGGCGGCGCATGTACAACGAGGCAGCATAGGCAAGCAAAACCACGCCGATAACCTTGCCGACCCACCCCACGATGCTCAGGATCTTCGCGCTTTCAATCGTGGTACGTACCGAATCGAGGCGCTCCTGCTTGGTGGCCTCGGACCACGACATGTCGGCCTGGAAGAGCGCGCGGTCTGCGGTGTCATTTTCTTCCACCATCTGGCGGGCTTGGTCGGCGTCGGTGGCGAGGAAGATCTTGATGTCCTCGTGCACGTCCAGGATGGTGCCGGTGGTGGGTTCAACCCATACGTCGCGCTTGACGGTGTAGAAGGGCTCGAGGATGACATGCTCGGTGGGGCTCAGCCCGAAGCGCTCGAGGGACTCCGGCTTAAACATCGCCTTCGCAGGGCCCGAGCGGCGCAGCTGCTCTAGGTTGTCCTGCTGCGCAAAGCTCAGCGAGTCCACCACTGAAACCGGGTCGATTTCCTGGTGGAAGGAGTACGTGGGGATGGTCTCCCGCTTCTCCGTGCCCGTGAAGTCGATGGGCGCGGCCGTCTGCGTCATCGGGTCGAAGTACGGGTAGCTGCGCTGTTCTGCCTTGGCAGGGAAGAAGTAGCTGATGCCGTCGCGCTCGAAGTCCATGGAAGAAGCACCCGTGCCCAGCGTCGTGATGTTGAACTGCTGGGAGCTATTTAATCCTGGGATGGGATAGGCAGATTCGCGGTTGAGCAGGGAACTCTCGTTGAACTCCGCGATGGTCTTACCGTCGGCCTCGACCTTGAGCGAAGAATTTGCGGAGGCCACGGCGTCGTCGTTAGTAGCGGAGGTGGTGGTGACGCGCTCGAGCGTGGTCACCCGGTCCTCGATATAACAATAAAGCGGAGCCTGCTCCGATTCGCAGGCCGGGTCGCCGTGGGGATCGGCAGGCTTCTCGTGGTGCAGCGCGCGCAGGATGTTCAGCGCGGGCCCGGTGGCGGGCTCGGTGGTGACCGTGAAATTAAGGTTGAGCGGCAGCGGACGGGCCTGATTCTTATACAGCGGCGGGAGGACGGATCCAAGTAGAAGGAAGACAGTCGCGGCGACGATCACCCTCGTCATCCGCGAGCTCCAATTAATCAGCCGCTTCATTACAGTAAAGTTCCAATCAGTTCGCTTGTGGCGTCATGGCCCTATGAATCTTAGCCGGAGGAAGGAGAAAACCGTTTTGGCTTCCTCAAAGACTGTACCCTGCCACCTTCCCGAGCTGGATGGATTGCGCGGATGCGCGGCCTTGGGGATCGTGGTCACCCACGTTTCCTTCCAAACCGGCACTGGATGGGGGATTGTGGAGCGCTTCGATTACTTCGTGGCGGTCTTTTTCGCGTTGAGCGCTTTTTTGCTGTGGCGCCGCCGCCATCTGCACACTACCCAGGATTATGCCTGGTCACGCGTGGCGCGTCTGGCGCCCGCCTACCTGGTGTGCGTGGTGCTGGTGCTCGCTTTGCTTCCCGACGCCCACTCCGTCACCCTCACCCAAGTGCTCAGCAACCTCACGAGCACGCAGATCTACGTGGTCGATGGCCTCGCGCCGGGTCTGACCCAGCTGTGGTCGCTGTGCGTGGAGTTCGCGTTCTACCTCGTGCTGCCGGCCCTGGCCTGGCTCATGAGGGGGTGGAACCGGCAGCAGCGGATGGCGGCCTTTCTGGCTGCAGCAGTGCTGAGTTGGGGCTGGGGTTTTGTGCCTTTCGTGACGGACTTCGACAAAGGTGACGTCAATTCGCAGATTTGGCCGCCGGCGTATGCGTCCTGGTTCGTGGTGGGGTTGCTCGCTGCAGAGGCGGAGGGCCTGCGCCTTCCGCGCTGGGTGGAGCGGGCCCTGCGCATTCGGTGGGCGTGGTGGCTGCTGGCGGCAGGTTGCCTGTGGCTGGCCAGCCGCGAATGGTTTGGCCCGCGGGGGCTGGAGCATCCGGAGCCGGGCGAGTTCGCGCGGCGCATCATTGTCGGTGCAGTGTTCGGTGCGTGCGTTTTGGTGCCGGTGGCGCTGGCCCCGCGCGCGGAGAAAAGCGTGTTGGCGAGCGAGGTTTTCCAAGCGCTGGGCCGCTGGTCCTATTCGCTGTTTCTGTGGCACGTTGCGGTGCTCGCGGTGGTCTTCCCGCTGCTGGGGGTGCCGATGTTTAGCGGCTCGGTGGCCCATTTTGGCGTGGTCCTCGTGGCCACGGTGGCGTTGAGTCTGCTGGTGTCGGCGGTGAGCTATGTGGTGGTGGAGGAGCCGGGGCGTCGGTTGTTGCGCGGCCACAGAACGCAGGCCAAGGCCGCGGCGCACAGGCAGGTCACCAAGACGGAGTCGCCGGCGTAGGTGCCGCTTGCCCAGGGGGCGCGGGCGAGCATGGCGCCCGCGGCCAGTGTGAGGGCGGCCGCCAAAGGAGCCGCGCTTAACGACGTCCACCTCAGCACCGCCCATGCCGCCACCCCCGCCAGTACGGCGGGTAGCCCCAGCAGGGCGAGGGTGCCCAGCCCGCATAGCGCCGCCACGGTGTGCGAGGATGCGGTGTCGGCGGGCAGCCAGGGCTCGTGGGGACGGCGGCGAAGTGCGAGCAGGCAACCGGCTACCGTGAGCAGTGCCAGCGCTCCGCCGAGACCCAGGGCCACCTGGTAGGCACGCTCGGCGACGAAGCTTTGGCGGAAGCTTCCGCTCGCGCCCGCCGGAATGACGTAGGCCTGGCCGCCGGCGTTGATCTCCCGGGGCTGCAGGTCCATGCTGCCGGTGGGGGAATCGAGGTGACCGCGCAGGCCCTCGTTGAAGGCGTCGCCGGTGATGAGGAGGCGCTCGGTGGAGGCGGCGGTGATGTCCCGGCCGGTGGCCGGGGTGGTGCTGGGCGGATTCCAGCCCTTTTCGCGCAGGCTTATCCACGTGCCCGTGGTGCGGACGCGGTGCTTGCCGGGGCGCAGGGTGAGGGTGTCGCCGGGGTTATAGCGCGCGCCGTCGATAAGCACGGTCTTTGTGGAATCGAGCGTGACCTGCATGGAACGCGGTGCGGTGAAGTCGCGGATGAGGATGCGGGAGTCCTGGAGCAGCTGCTGGAAGAAGAACTGCCGCACGTCCGGTGAGGTGTCTGGGACGGTGACCACGCGCTCTATGGGCGAGCCCATGACCTGTGCGTTGGCGATTCCCACCCGCTCTTTGAGTTCGATGCGGATAGAGTGCGTCGCACCGCCGGGCACGCGCACCTGGCGGGAGCGATAAGGCTTGAGCTTGACCTTGACCTTGGCGCTGCCCGAGCGCACGGTGACCTCGGTGTGGCCAGTGGCCAGGAGATCGATGACGGGGGCGTCCCAGGCGGGCGTTTGGGGGTCCTTGTTGAGCTCGAGCCAGCCGGTGTCGCCAGGCGCTGGCCACCAGGCGGTGGAGTTCTCCCCGTCTACTGCGGAGGTGATGGAGCGCGCCGGATTGGCGCCGCCGAAGGAGTCGGCGTCGGCGGCAGACGAGGAGGCGCGGACCGTGCCGCCGTGGGACTCCACGGTGGTCAGCGGGCCTGCGGAGGGGTAGTCGCGCAGGCGGTTGTTCACGGTCGAGGGATCCTCAGCGCCCAGCGGGGCGGAGATGGGGCCGTCGAGGGTGCCGTAGTTGCGGTCGCTCAGGGTAGGGGTATCGGTGACGATGTCGGCGTTGCCCTCCACCAGCTCATACGCAGGCCGGTTGGCCGAATGCGCATCGAGGAAGGCCAAGGACTCGCCGCCGCCTGCGACGCGTACGGGCTCAGTGGTGCTGAGCGCTCCCGCGGAGTCTTGGTGCGGCAGGATGATGACCTCAACCTCGTCATTGGGGCCGAAAGCGTGGACCTGGCCGCCGTAAGAGGAGGCGTTGCGCCAAGCGGCTAGCTGCGAGTCGTCGCGGCCACTGGCCCCCTCGGTGGAGGCGAGGTCGTGGCGCAACAGGATCGCCCCGATACCTTGGCGTTGGAGTGCAGCGGTGCCGGTGCGGGGATCGTTGTGAAGCGCGGCGACGACGCCATCGAGACCGCGGATGGCCTCGGGCGGAACCAGAGGGATGGCGTCGCGGACGGCCCAGGGGACGTCGAGAAGCGCCTGCGCCGGCTCATCGCGGGTCCAGCCCCAGACTTGGCGCGCGAAGGAAGACTCGGGGAAGAGCAGCGTGCGGGTATCGCGGGTGGTGGCGTTGAGAAAGTCCGCGGCCTCGTGCCAGTAGTCGGGGACCGCGGAATAGGCGCCCTTGGGTAGGAGGCGGCCGGTCCACGCGGGCGAGAAGGAGGCACAGGCGAGCGCCGCCACCAGCACGGCAACCGCCTGCTTCCGGGAGGGACGCAGCCACGCGCGGCCCGAGTCAGGCAGCGGAAGGGGGGCGGTGGCCGCGGCGAATCCGAGCAGGAGCGGGATGCGAACTAGGGGGTCGAACTTGTGGAGGTTGCGCAGCGCCGCGAGCGGGCCGTCGAGAGCATGCAGGTACCACGCGGCGTGGGTGCCCAAGATGGCGATGCCCACGCACAGCATCACCGGCCATACGCGAGGCAGGCGGCTAAGCCCGTACAGGCCAACGGCCGCCACCGCGATGGTAACCAGAACGAAGACAGGCTCGACGGCCAGGGCATATCCGGCGCTGCGCTCCGTGTCGACGAAGGGCGCCCAGCTGGTGGTGCCGCGCAGAATCTCCGGCAGGTTGAGCCAGCGGGTGGTGACAAAAGAGGACTCGATGAACTCGGTAAACGGAGGGGCGTAGCGGCCGAGTACTAGCAGCGGAACGATCCACCAGACCGATACCGCGGCGCAGCCGGCAAGCCAGGCCAGCCCGGGGCGCCAGGCGCGGCGATAGAGCAGGACCACGGCAGCGGGCACGCAGGCCGCGAGCGTAGCCGTGGCATTGACCGCACCCATCAGCGCTACGGGAATGATGGCGGCCGCGGCGTCGCGCCAGTTCAGCTCGCGGCGCAGGAAAGGCAGTACGACCCAAGGCGCGAGCATGACCGGCCAAGTCTCCGAGGAGATGGCCCCCAGCGTGGTTAGCGCGCGCGGGGAGAGCGAGTAGAGCAGCGCGGCCAAGAAAGGCCACCAGCCGGGCGCTTGCCGAAGCGACGGCAGAGCGGCGAAAAGGAGCCGATGGAAGCCCCAAAAACCCACTCCGAGGACGAGCCACCACCACAGGCGCTGGGCTATCCAGTCGGGGAGGAAGTCAGTGAGGAGAAAAAACTGGCCCTGTGGAAACAAGTAACCGTAGGCCTGGTTCTGCAGCTGGCCCAAGGTGAAGACCTCGGTGTAAGCGTGCAGGGCGCCGCGCAGAAACCCCAGTGGGTTCGCGGCGAGGTCATGTTTGGTGTCGGCGACGGTCAGCCCAAAAGGCTGGCTAAAGACAATAAGCGCTAGCACTAGCAGGCCGACAAGGCGCCAGCGCAGCTGCGGGCGGCGGGCTATGCCGCGGGAGAAAAAGCCACGCACATTAGTTGCGGGAGCCGTACTCCGGGCCACCCATGACGGCGTCGGAAGTAGACACAGCGTTGCCTGCCGGGACCACGTCAGCGTTGGAGAACTGCGCGATGCCAATCACCGTAATGACGCCGAGGGCGATGCCCACGACGGTGCTGCCCACGGCTGGGCCGAGGGTGCGCTTGTTGAGGGAGTCCGTCTCGAGTGCCATGGTCCTAGATACTAGCAGCTACACGGCGCAATTCCTGTACGAATCGCGCCGGGGATGCGACTAGCTGTGGGCCTCGGGTTCCTCGTCGTCCTCGTCGTCGTCAAGCTCGGGCGGAACGATGAACACCGGAAGGCCCGCATTACGCACGATGTGCTCGGCAGTGGAGTTGGTCCACCAGCCGCGGAAGCCGCTGAGCGCGCGGGTGCCGGTGACGATGACGTCGACGTCGAGTTCTTGCGCGGCGTCGACAATGGCGGAAGCAATCGTGGTCACCGACTCCACCAGGTGAGCGCGGCCGCTCAGCCCCAGGCTCTCGGCGACCTCGATGCCCTGCTTGCAGATGCGCAGCGCCTCCTCGTAAGCGGGATCGTCCTCGACGTTATCCGGCGCTACGGTGGACTGGTGCAAACCCGTGCGGCTCACGGCACGCGCGGCCTGGCGGGCAACCGGCTCCCACGCCGTGAGGATTTCCACGCGGCGCGGGCGCAGCAGGCGGGCCGCGTGCTCCATGGCGCGGGCAGCGCGAGTGGAGCCGTCGTAAGCAATCAACATGGTCTCTGCGTTACTCATAGGGGCCATAGTAACCCCCTTCACGGCCGCTGCGTGGCCAATCGTGCACACTGGAGGGCATGCATCTTTTCCATTGCTTCCGTCCCGCGGCTGGATCTGCAGCCGCTTTTTCGTGTCCTCGGGTACGAGTGCGCGCAGCTGCCGTACTCGCCGCGGTGGGGCTTGGAAGTACCTTGGTGGCTTGCGCGGATGAGGAGGTCGCGCCGCCGGAAAACACGGCGTCGTCAAGCGCCAGTGCTACCCCCCAGACCAGCGCCGCGCCCGCCGCAACGGACCGCCGGCAGCTGGCGGCCTCCCTGCTCATGCCGCCGGCCGTCAACTACGACGACGCACGCGAGAAGCTCGAAGCCGGCGCGGGCGGCATCTTCATCCCCAGCTGGGCGGACCCGAATCTGCTCACCGAAGAGGGCCGCAACATCGTGGCCCTGCGAGAGGAGCTGGGCCGCGACTTCAAGGTCTCCATTGATTTTGAAGGCGGCCGCGTGCAGCGCTTCTCCGAAGTCCTCGGGGAATTCCCGGCCCCGCAGCAGATGGCCGCAGACGGCAGCCCGGAGGATGTGGAGAGGATCGGCGCGGAGATCGGCGGCGTGCTCAAGGCACACGGCATCAACGTGGATTTCGCCCCGGTCCTCGACGTCGACGGCGGCGGGCTCGAAGTGGTGGGGGACCGCTCCTTCTCCACCGATCCGGCGCAAGCCGGTGAGTATGGCGCAGCCTTTGCCCGCGGCCTTGAGTCGGCCGGCGTCGAAGCCGTGTTCAAACACTTCCCAGGCCACGGGCGCGCCTCGGGGGATACCCACCTGGCTGAGGCCGTGACCCCGCCACTGGAGGAGCTCTACACCCACGAGTTCGTGCCCTTCGAGAAAGCCGTCCCCGCGGCCCCTGGGGCCGGCCTGATGATGAGCCACCTCGCTGTGCCGGGCCTGGGCGATGGCCAAACGGCGGCTTCTATCAATCCGGCCGCTTATAAGCTCGCGCGCGAGCATCTGCATTTCGAAGGCCCCATTTACACCGATGACCTGGGCGGAATGGCATCCATCGCGGATACGATGGATGTGCCGCAGGCGGTGGTTGCTGCGATTGGGGCGGGTGCTGACATGCCCTTGTGGTCCACTGACGGGGGCTTCGACGCGGCTATCGACGCCGTCGTGGCAGCCCTCGATGACGGCACCTTGACCGAGGAGCAACTGCAAACTTCTGCCCGGCGTCTGGCCGAGTAAACGGGACCTTACTAGGAATGTTGCAGCTCGAACGATAGTCTTTAAGGCGTGAAAAAGGCAGTAGGACAGCAAACTGGCAAAGGCTGGCGCATCACCCTCGGCGTGATCGTCGGCCTTCTCCTGATCGCGGGCATCGCCTACACGTGGGACGTTATTGCTAATCAGGGCAAGGTTCCGCGTGCGACGTCCGTGGGCGGTGTGGACATCTCCAGCATGGAGCGCACCGCTGCGGTAGAGAAATTGGAGCGCGAGCTTGGCGACGTCGAGACCAAGCCCGTCAACGTCACCTCCGGGGAGAAGTCTTCCCAGTTAGTCCCTGCCGAGTCAGGCCTGACCCTGAACTACCAGAAGGCCGTGGACGGCATTCCGGATGTTTCCTATAACCCGGTGACTCGTCTTTTTAGCTTCGTAAAGGCCACACAGGAAATCCCGGTCGCCGTTGATATTGACGACACTGCACTGGATGGTGCGCTGGAGCGCGTGAAGAACGAGCTCTCCTTCGCACCGAAGGATGGCATGCTGGAGCTCAACAACGGCCAGCTTAAGGTGACCAAGCCAGTGCTGGGCCAGACGGTGGAGCCGGATGATTTGAAAAATGGCATCACCGAAAACTGGCTCGACCCGGCGGGCGTTGAGGTAGAGCCTGTCGAGGTGGAGCCCGCTATCAACGACGACGCGATTGAGGCGATGCGCACTGGCGACGTCGCCAAGGCCCTCGACAACCCGCTCACCATCAACGGCGAGAACAACGTCGCGGGCACGCTGCGCAAGGACGAAATCGCGCAGTTCGTCTCCATTGAGGCGAAGGATGGCAAGCTGGAGCTGAAGGTGGATACGCCGAAGGCGCAGCAGCTTTTCGAGGAGCGCATGGATGGCGCGCAGGTGCCAGGCCAGAATGCCAAGATTTCCTTCAGCGGCGACAAGATGAATGTGACTCCATCGGTCGATGGCTCGATTATCGACTGGGAGAAGACCTTGAAGGACTTCGATAAGCGCGTCAAGGGCGACGAGCGCACCTGGGATGCGGACTACAAGCCGGATCCGGCGGAGTACACCACCGAGATGGCGGAAAAGGCCACCTTCAACGACACCGTGTCGGAGTTTTCCACCGGCGGTTTCTCTGGCGCATCGGGCGAGAATATCCGCCGCGTGGCGGCGCAGGTCGACGGCGCTGTGGTCAACCCAGGCGAGACCTTCTCCCTCAACGGCTACACCGGCCCGCGCGGCACGGCGCAGGGCTACGTGGAGTCCGGCATCATCATCAATGGACACTCCGGCACTGCGGTCGGCGGCGGCATCTCGCAGTTCGCCACCACGCTCTACAATGCCGCTTACTTCGCCGGCTTCGAGGACGTGGCCCACACGCCGCACTCTTACTACATCTCCCGCTACCCGGCCGGCCGCGAGGCTACCGTGTACGAGGGTTCCATCGACTTGCAGTTCAAGAACACCACGAACACCCCGGTCCGCATTGAGACCGACTTCGGTGGCGGCAAGATCACCGTTCGCTTCAAGGGCGTGAAGACCTACAATGTGGAGTCTGTCAACAACGGTCGCTGGGCCACCACCCAGCCAACCCGTATGTCGGTGGGTGAGAATTGCTCGCCGTCGTCAGGCGCGCCGGGCTTTACCACCTCGGATACCCGCATCATCAAGGACCTCTCCGGCCGCGAGGTATCCCGCGAGACCACGACTACGGTCTACGACCCGCAGCCAATCGTTTCCTGCGGTTAGGCAATGGCTCGGCCGATGCACACCGCGGTGAAGGACCCGGCGGACGTCGATCAGCTGGCCCAGCACCCGATTGCCTTTCGCCGCGTGGCCAGCCTGTTCGCCGCGCACCGCGGCACGCTGTTGCTGTGGCTCGTCGGCGGCATGCTGGCCATCACCGTGGTGTCGCAAGCCATCGGCGTTATCCAGTCCTTTTATCCGCGCGGGTGGGGCACATCATCATGCACGAGGTGCGCACCCAGGTCTTTGCCAACCTGCGGCGCCAATCGTTGCAGTTCTTCACCAACAACCGCGGTGGGGAAATCCAGTCCCGCCTGACCAACGACATCGCGGCCATGCGCGGCACGGTGACCACCACGGCGACCTCCGTGGCCAGCAACCTCACCATGACGGTGGCCACTCTGGTGGCGATGGTGGCGCTCACGCAAATCATTTTTGGCGTCATGCCAGCGCTGATCTATCTCGTCGCCGGCTTGAGCCCGGGGATTACCATTGGCACGCTCATCGCGTTTAGTACCCTGCAGACTCAAATCTTCCGTCCCATTACCGGCCTGCTTAACGTGGGCGCGCAGTGGGTGGCGTCCATGGCGCTGTTTAGCCGTATCTTCGAATACCTAGACCTGGAACCCGAGCTCACAGAAGCCACCGAGCCCGCCCAGCTTGCCGACGCCTCCCTCACCATCCCCGCCCACACCACCACCGCGCTAGTGGGGCATACCGGTTCCGGCAAGTCCACGGTAGCCACACTTTTGGCACGCCCTGCCGATCCGACCGAAGGCGCCGTGCTCTTAGACGGAGTTGACCTGCGCGATATTCCGCCGGAGCAGCGCGCGGAGGCCATTAGCGTGGTTTCGCAGGAGACCTACCTGCTCCACGGCACGGTGCGGGAGAACCTCCTCTTCGCGCAGCCGGGTGCGAGCGACGAACAGATGCGCGCGGCGCTTAACGCCGCGCGCGTGGACGGGGTCATCGCCGCGCTGCCGGAAGGCCTGGATACCGTGGTGGGCTCGCGTGATTACCGCTTTTCCGGCGGTGAGCGGCAACGCCTCTCGCTGGCTCGCACCCTGCTGCGCCGCC
>NZ_KV788361.1:27110-190070 GCF_001807215.1 Corynebacterium sp. HMSC05D08
TCTCGCTGGCTCGCACCCTGCTGCGCCGCCCGCGAAACCTCTAATAGGCTCTCCTCCTTTGGTACTTCGATGCCTGCATGGTGCTCAAACGTGCTGATTTCTCGTGATTCTGGCGACTGTAGATCAGCGGTTTTGAATTTACTGTGGGGTGGTCTTGGTGGTCAGGGCTTCGCTGTTCATGAGTCCTTGGGATATGTGGCGAGATGCCATCCGCCACTGCGATGATTCTCAGGTTGGGTGACGCCTATTGATGTCCTAGTAAGGGCGGGCGTATCGCAGATAGCTAGGGGTTACCCCTGCTCAGGAGGCTGTTCATGGTGCGGACTTACCTAAATTGCGTGAGGAGATCAGGAACGCTAGGTTTATTCACAGGAGAATCTAATCTGGTTCCCTAAGTTCTATGTTTAACACCTGCATGTGAGGGGACCCTCTGCCTATCGGGTGTTAGCTTCAAGAAAGGCTTTTCGCTCATGAAGAATTCCGCACTCGTTCGTTCCACCGGTGCTGCGGCCATCCTCGGGCTGGCACTGTCGGTGGGGGGGGCATTGGTGTAGCTCAAGTTCCGTTCGCTGTCGCGCAAGAGTCCACCCCAAAGCCCACCATTGATCCCAATGCTGATGTCACCTTGACCATCGATAAGCGCCTCAATCCGACCTCCATTGGTGGTCCGGGCACTGGTGAGGCCGACCCGAACGTCACCGGTAATCCCCTGAAGGGTGCTACCTTCACCGGTACTTTGCTTAACGTAGACAAAGTCAAACCAGAAGATCTTGGCAAGCTTACGGCTTCGAACTACAAGGAGCTGGGTGCCACTGAGACCCAGACGACTGTCACCGGCACCACGGGCGACGATGGCAAGGTAGTCCTGGGCAAGGGCAATGGCCTGAAGCAAGGCATTTGGCTGTTTACTGAGACTATCAAGGACGAGGTCACCGACACTACTACCGGAAAGACCTACCAGGCCTCGGAGATCGCCCCCTCCACCCCGTTCATCGTATCCTTGCCCTACACCAACGCGGCAGGTGACGGCTGGAACTACAACGTCACCGTCCAGCCCAAGAACACCACTTCCGGCATCACCAAGGAAGTTAAGGACGCCGATAAGAATGTTGGCGATGACATTCAGTACCTGGTGAAGGGTAGCATCCCGGTGATTCCGAAGGATGAGAAGCTCAAATCCTTCCGTGTCACCGACCAGCTGGACACCAAGAACCTCGAGAAAATCCGCGCCACGGTTGCGTTGTCCGATGGTAGCGCCATCGCTAAGGACGATGACTACACCCTCAAGATCGATGAGGCTGCTGGCACCGTCGAGGTTGCATTCACTGCGACAGGCCTAGATAAGCTAGCGAAGGCCGCGCCGGGAAGCACCGTCAATCTGACCATCGACGCCAAGGTGAAAGCACTCACCGGCACCGATGGTATTGCCGAGAACGAGGCTAAGCAGTTTGTTCACTACCCGGGTCAGGACAAGGAGACCGAGACCACGTCGAACAAGGTCAAGTCCTACTGGGGTCTGGTCAAAGTGATCAAGACTGAAAAGGGCAAAGAGACCAAGCTGAAGGGTGCTGAATTCGAGCTCTACCGCTGCGAAGGTACTGAAACCAAGAAGGAAGAGCTCAAGGCTCAGAACAAGATCAAGATCGGCGATACGTCCACCTGGACCACCGGCGATGATGGTTCCGTCATCATCGACGGCATCCATGTCACCGACGTCGAGAACCACTCTACGAAGATTGAAAAGTCCTACTGCTTGCTGGAGACCAAGGCTCCACGGGGCTACGTCGCTACCGCCGAGGTCTACCCCTTCAAGCTTGTATCCAACGAACAGAAGCTGAACACGGCCAACCCTGTTCAGTACGACGCAAAGATTGAGAACAAGCGCTCCGAGATGCCGAAGCTGCCGCTTACCGGTGGTATGGGTATCGGAATCTTGGCTGCGCTCGGTGCCTTGATTGCTGGCTTGGCAGCTTGGACCGCCCGCCGCGCCAACACTGAGGCTTAGGACCTCAGCCTGACTGAGCGCATAGATCTCAGTCTGTTTACCCGCGCCCTCTTCAGGAGGGGGGCGCGGGGCCCACACTATTTTTCAATAACCACCGGATAGGGCGCGCTGCGTCCAGCAAGGTAGGAATTAATGGTTCTGCGAGATACCACATCCGCAGCGGGGCCAAAAGACGCATCGAAGTCGCTTCTGAGGAAGCTGCTTCCTACGGTCGTCTTGGCGCTGTGCGCCATCGTTGCGCTGCTCTACCCAGTGGTAGTTACACAACTGAATAATTGGGAACAAATGCGTGTCGCTGACTCCTATACCAAGGAATTGGATGTGGCTGATCAGGCGGAAATCACCCAGAAACTTGTCTCTGCGCAGGCGTACAACGAGTTTCGCACGACGGGTCCTATTTTGGACCCTTGGTTAGCTAGAATTTCCGAAGATAACGCTGACTACCAGGCCTATCTTGCTGAGCTAGACACCCACGAGGTGATGGCGCGCCTCGTTGTGCCCAGCGCGGACATCGACTTGCCTGTTTACCACGGGACGAGCGAAGAGGTTCTGCAAAAGGGAGTCGGGCATCTCTATGGCTCCGACCTACCAGTCGGAGGAGACAGCACTCATGCGGTGCTCACAGCCCACACTGGCCTGACCAACGCCACGCTCTTTGACCACCTTACCGACGTGGAGAAGGGAGATCCGATATATATCGGAGTCTCTGGGCAGAAGATGAAGTACGAGGTTACGGACATTCGGGTTGTGCTCCCGCACGAGACGAGCAGCTTGCGTTCTACGCCCGGCAAGGATCAGATCACGTTGATCACTTGTACTCCTTACGGGATTAACTCGCATCGCCTTCTGGTGACGGCTGAACGAGTTCCCTTCGATGAAGAGGCCGCCGCAGCCTTTGCCCCCAGCAAGCTTCACTGGTTTTGGTGGATGTGGGCGTTGATGGCCGCGGCATTGCTCATCGCCGTCCTGCTGGTCCTGTGGATTGCGAAGACCACGCGTAAATACAAAGCGGCCCACCACCCGTCATCCTCGGTTAAGGAATAGATTGCACATGTTCAGCACACAAAAATTCTCCCGCGCAGCGGCCGCCCTGTGTCTCGGAGGAATCCTAGCGGTTTCTACGCCGGTGGTGGCAGAGGCCAAGGTTATTTCGGGTTATGCGGGTGCCTCCGTCCACGTAGATCCGACGACGATCGGGGACGAACCCAACAGTCTGACTATCACGCTGCCGAAGGGCAACCCCTTCGATGAGCTTCGCCCGGGGGAGCTTCCTCCAGGTTCTCTGAGCGGTTATACCTTCACCCTTAAGCGGGTCGCAGACATCGATATCCGGACCCGCGACGGCTACGACAGTGCTCTCCGCCTGACCGTGGACAAGGCACGGGACCGTGGTTTCACCGACCCGACGCTCTCCCGTGTCAGCGACGAACAGGGCAAGGTTCGCTTCGACGGCCTCCCCGCCGGGGTCTACTTGATAGAGGTTAAGCCGCCTGCGCGCGCGGGCGAAAAACACGAAAATATTCGCCCGATGCTCATCATCCTCCCTGCGACTAATGAGGATGGCAGCTGGCTTCACGAGCTCAGTGTGAAAGCCAAGACTGAGGACGGTGGCGGCGACGTCCCGCCACCCACCGATATTCCCGATCCGCGGCCAACTCCCACTCCGACGCCAACCCGGGATCGACCAATCACCTCAACCTCGAGCACACCCGGCACCACCACGAGTCCGGTGCCCAACCCTTCCACCGACAAGCCAGGGCACCCGTCATCTGGCCGGTTGGCGCAGACCGGTGCCTCGGTCCTAGGAATCGTTGCGGTGGGGGCACTGCTATTGCTCCTCGGAGGATACGTAATGCGCAGGAATAACAAAGGTGAACAACGATGAAGAGAATGGAAACGATGAAGAAGTTGCGCAGCGTGGCCCGTAAGAGCGCAGCGGCAGCCTTTACGCTTATGCTAGTTCTTGGCGCCGTCCCGTTGGTCGTAGAGAACAGCGGTTCTGTGCTGTCAACTCCAACAGCCGAGGCTCAAACTACGGTTCAAGCCCCGGTGACGATCAGCAGCGTGAAGACCGAATACAGCAACGTTTTCTCGGTTCATTTGGTGGCAACCGAGACGATGTTGATGAAGCGGCTGACTATAAATACCACGGAGAAGTTCGCTAAAAACACTGACGCCGGAGATCGAAAGCTGACGATCAACGGGAAGTCTTATCCAGTATCGTCGATTTCGTCAACGTTAAACACTTTGACCGTTAGCTTGCCTGACGGAGTCGAAGTAGAGCCTGGTACTCCCATCGTGGTCCAATGGAGGGCAGGTCAGGCCAAAGCCCCGAAGCTGTCGAGCATGACGGCCACCATGGAGGGAACTGAGCTAGCTTCCCCGGAGCCGCCAGCGGAAGGCAACCCAACGGAGGCGACGAACTATCGCCCGCTCGGAAATGACAGGCGTTACGATGCCTGTCAGGCCAACAATGGTCTTCTTTTCTCGAAAACTTGGTGGGATAATACGCAAAACACCCGAAAGTTTGGGGGCAAGGACGTCGGTATTGTCGAGGTAAAAGTAGAGGGAGTCGCTGATCTCACCAACGCGATTAACACCGCTGATCCTCGCCTGCAGTTGCGGTTCGGCTCCGCTCAGGCCGGGTGGACTGAGTTAAAGAAGGACGTTGACTACACGCTTACAGTGAGCGGGAATAGTGTCTATTTCAAGCTCAACAAAGACCACCAGCGCGCTGATTCGAGTGTCGTATCTTACGACGTGGAGGCACGCATCCCCTTGAACACCACTTCGAACGGATGCCAGATGACCTTGTGGCACCAAGGGCCTGAGTGGTTCGACCGCGATGCGAAACAAATTGATGTCGATGCGCCAGAGACACCGCGCGAAGAACTGGGCTGGCTGCCCGCTTCTTCCGAGAACCCGCCCCTGCCTCAACGCTGCGGTGGCAAGATCGCGCTTGTATTCGATACCTCCGACTCGATTGCTAGGGAACAAGGCCGTGGTATCTTTGCTAGCCGAGACGCTGGTCTAGGGGTCATCAACGCGCTGCAGGGGACCGGCAGCCAGATGGCGATTTATAACTTCGCCTCGGCACCCAAATCTATCCCCGGCATGTCGACGGACAAACTGAGCCTGAACAACGAAGGCGACGTTCAGAAGCTTCGCGACGCCGTCAATGCCATCGCCGAGCCTTTCGACCGTGACGGCCGTGGCGGCACTAACTACGAGGCTGGACTCAGCCAGGTTCCTTCCGGCGAGTTTGACGTTGTTTATTTCATCTCCGATGGTCTGCCCACTACAAGTAAGCGGGATTATCCCCTCGGTTTCGATATCGGTACTCTGATCAACCAGAGTGACTTGTCGGCTGCGGTGAACGAAGCTAATCGACTGAAGGAATCGGGCACCAGGATTGAGACTGTCATGGTTGGTTTCGAACCGGTCAACGAGCATATCCTCAAGGACGATTACTTCGGACTCGGGACCGTCAAGAAGAAGAAGACACCGAATACGCCGGAAGCGCCGACAGGAATCGATAAGGAGTGGCCGAAGCTGGACGGTTACGGTTACCCGAGCTACTACGGTGAGGCGGACTTTGTCCGTGATATCGTCACGGACGGCGAGGTACTGATGTGGGATACCCCGGATGAAAGCACCGCGACACAATATGTCATCACGAACCAACCCGAGATTTGGCGCGCGGCCGTGCGTAACACTAAGTCTATCGGTGAGGACATTTCCAGCAAGGACGCTGTCACTACCGTTCGTGACTTTGATCAGCTGGTGAATAAACTTAGCGATCTTGTGCTCAAGGATTGCTTTGGCTCAATCAACGTGACCAAGCTAATATACGGCGATGGTGATACCCCGACCCCGGGTAAGAACTGGACGTTCGATACCTCCGTGGACAACGGGGAGAAGGACATCATCGACGGCGACGATGGCAGCGGGCGCGAATCCAGTGTCACGGACGTGACCGGTGAGGACGGAAGTTACGGTCGTTCGTTCGACCAGTCGGACGGCAAGGGCCAGAAGGTTACCGTGGTTGAGCACCAGCAGGACGGCTATAAGCTGCGTCCAGTGGGCGAGAAGAATGCCGTATGCACAAAGAACGAGTTCGACGCTGCGAATGGAACGTGGATTTCCTCTGATGCCGAAGTCCGAAACAATAATGACGATCCCAGTAAGCCTGGCTTTGGTGTGGACGTTCCTTTCCGCGCTATCGTGAACTGTACAATCGCAAACGAGACTGTAGCGGTGAGATTTGATCTTTCCGTAGAAAAGGTTGGGTTCGACAACAAGGAACAAGCGCTCGAAGGTGCGGAATTCAGTCTCAATAAGGTGAATGCGGACGGAACAGAGGAGCTAGTAAAGGTCCTCAAAGGCACCGATCTACGCGTCGAGGATCTTCAGGTGGGAGCGAAATACAAGCTCGTGGAGACGAAGTCTCCTCAGGGCTATCAATTGCTGACACGTCCGGTGGTCTTCTATGTCAAGCCCGGCGCTGATGGTAAGCCCAAGATCGAACTTGAAGGAGGCGCAGCGCAGTACCCAGAAGTCTCCATTCGCATCGATGAGAAGGAAGACAACCACTCCATCATGCAGGTGGCTGATATTCGAAAGGGTGACCTTCCGGTTACTGGTGGCCAAGGACTCGGGTGGTTAGTGCTGTTTGGCAGTTTCTTAGCTGTAGCAGCCGCGTTTACTGCTCGAAGAGTGCGCATCTAGCCTGTAGAGGTTTATTTGCGAAGTTTGGTTAGGGTGGTGGCCCGCCCAAAAGGCGAGGCCACCACTTTGCTGTGAAGACCTCAAGTATGCGAGGACACTTCCGGCTTTCGTTGCGATGGTGAATCATCAGCGTCGGGGATCTATCAGCGAGCTAATGACGTAGCGGAAGGTGATTCTCTCGTAGCGATGTTCATCCCCGCATACGTGGACAAGGTCATCACCGCGCTGCCGGAAGGCCTGGATACCGTGGTGGGCTCGCGCAGCTACCGCTTTTCTGGCGGTGACCAGCAGCGCCTCTCGCTGGCTCGCACCCTGCTGCGCCGCCCGCGGGTGCTCATCCTGGATGAGGCCACTTCGGCCCTTGACAACGAAACCGCGCGCGCCATCCAGGACGCAGTGCTCGGCTCGGATGCTACCCGCCTGGTCATTGCGCACCGACTATCCACCATTCGTGACGCCGACGAAGGGAATTAGCCACCATTCGGCGGGCGTCGATGTGAGGCCATTTTGGTCTATGTCTGTGACGGTATGGCCAAGCTTTCGAAGAACTTCGACGCCGAATTCCCTAATCACAAGTTCGACTACATCCTCTGAACACACACGGAGGGATGCGGGCGAAATCTTGGAGGATTTCCCGTATGACTAATGTGCGCTGAGGCCCCGGGAAGCCCCCAGCGTTTGCTCTTGGCGGAAATCACTATTGCTGTCGTGGCGTTTCTTGCGCCGCGAACACTTCGCGCAGCAGTCGCGTGAGGGTGCTGCGCTCGGCGTCGGAAAGCGGTGCGAAAATCTCCTGAGCGATCTCCGCGCGGGCGGCCCTGGTGGCGGCGATGTACTCGTGGCCGGCGTGGCTGAGGCTGACCAGCTTGGCGCGGCGGTCGGCGGGGTCGGGCTCCACGTGCACTAGGTCCTCGGCCTGGAGGGCGTCAATGACCTCCGTTGCGGCGCGTGGGGTAACTTGCAGAATCTCCGCCAGCTTGCCGGGGCGCAGGCTCTCGCGTGCGATGATGCGCAGCGCGCGGTTTTGATGCGGGGCCAGGGGGAGCTGGCGGCCGCGGCGGCGGATCAAGTGGCTCAGGCGGGTGATGAGCTCGCCCAAATCCTCGTCTTTTGATGTCTGCGTAGTCACACCGGGAATACTATCACTCTTCCTGTGGTTTACTACATTGTGAAGTAACTACATTAATTCGGAAGGGGGGCGTCACTATGCATCCACCGATGTTTACCGCCACCAAGAATCCCGACGACGTCGATCAACTCAGCGCACACCCCGTGCGCTTTTCTCGCGTCATCCAACTGTTCCGGCCCCACCGGGCCACGCTGGCGCTCGTTATCGCACTCATCATCGTTACCTCTGGGCTGACTGTTGTACAGCCATTCCTTGTCCGCGAAACCGTGGATGTGGCCATCCCGCAGCAAAACGTTCCCCTGCTCGTCTGGCTCGTGCTCTCCATGATTGGCTTGACCATCCTCTCGCAGTTTATCGGAGTAACCCAATCGTGGTTGTCCTCCAAGGTTGGTCAAAACATCATGCATGAGCTGCGCGTTAAGGTCTTTGGGAATCTCCAGCGTCAATTCCTTCAGTTCTTTACCCGCAACCGCGGCGGCGAAGTGCAATCGCGTCTTACTAACGACATCGCCGGCATGCGAGGCGTGGTGACCACGACGGCGACCTCCGTGGCCACCAACCTCACCATGACTATCGCCACTATCATCGCGATGGTGGCGCTCTCGCCCACGCTGTCCTTACTCTCCCTCGTGGTGCTCCCGCCAGCCGTGTGGCTGACCCGCCAAACCGCGCTCATGCGCCGCCGCATCATGGAGAAGAACCAGCAGGCACAGGCGGAGATGCAACAGACCATCACCGAGAATTTGTCCGTATCTGGTATGCGCCTGGCCAAAACGTTGGGCGCGCAGGAGCGCGTTTACTCGAGCTTCTCCGAGGTTTCCTCTTCGCTCATTCGTCTGGAGCTGGAGTCGCAGCTGGCCGGTCGCTGGCGCATGGCCACGATGCAGATTATCTTCGGCATCATCCCAGCGCTGGTTTATCTTGTGGCGGGCCTGCCTTTTACCGGTGAACACATCACCATCGGCACGCTGATTGCTTTCTCCACGCTGCAAACGCAGGTTTTCCGCCCGATTACCGGCCTGCTCAACGTGGGTGCGCAGTGGGTGGCCTCGATGGCGCTGTTTAGCCGCATCTTCGAGTATCTGGACCTGGAGCCGGAGCTGGAGGAGCCCACCAAGCCGCGCATGCCCGCTGATACCTCGATCTCGCTTGAGCATGTGTACTACCGCTACCCGGATGCGCACGCAGATGCGCTTGCCGACGTCTCCCTCCACATCCCCGCCGGCACCACCCTCGCTTTGGTGGGGCATACGGGCTCGGGCAAGTCCACGGTGGCCTCTCTGGTAGCCCGCCTCGCGGACCCGACGAGCGGAACGGTGCGCATTGGCGACGTCGACCTGCGCGAGCTATCCGCTACCGAGCGCGCGAATCTCATCGGCGTGGTCTCACAGGAGACCTACCTGTTGCATGCGACCATCCGGGAGAACCTGCACTTCGCCAAGCCCGAGGCCACCGACGAGGAACTGTGGCACGTGTTGGAGCTGGCGAATGTGGCCGAGGTGGTGCGCGCGCTTCCCGATGCCCTCGATACCGTCGTCGGTTCCCGTGGTTACCGCTTCTCCGGTGGTGAGCAGCAGCGGCTTACCTTGGCGCGCACTTTGCTGCGTAACCCGCGCATCCTGATCTTGGACGAGGCCACTTCGGCGTTGGATAACGAGACTGAGCGCGCTATCCAAGATGCGGTGCTCTCATCGAACACCACCCGCCTGGTGATTGCCCACCGCCTGTCCACCGTTCGTGATGCCGACCAGATTGTGGTCCTCGACGAAGGCCGCGTGGCCGAGAGTGGAACGCATACGCAACTGCTGGCTCGCGAGGGCGCCTATGCCGCGCTCGTGCATGCGGCAGAGCAGGAGGAAAACTAAGAAACCCGCCGGTTAAGGTATGAAACCTACGGCGGGAAAATGGAGCCGACGACGGGAATCGAACCCGCGCCGTAAGCTTGGGAAGCTCAAGTTCTACCATTAAACTACGTCGGCGCAATGCAATAGATGCATTGCCGAAAAGCATAGCACTGCGCATAGCTTCTAGAGCAAATGCCTTGGCAGATGTATCGGTAGAAGTGCAAGACGCGTAAACTCTAGGGCGTGCTTCTTTCAGATCGTGATATTCGTGCAGCCATTGACTCCGAGAGCCTAGCCATCGAGCCTTATGACGCTGAGATGGTTCAGCCCTCGTCTATCGACGTGCGCCTAGACAAGTTCTTCCGTGTCTTTAACAACTCGCGCTACACGCACATCGACCCAAAGGAAGAAATGCCGGACCTCACCAGCCTGGTCGAGGTCGAAGAAGGCGATGCTTTCGTGCTGCACCCGGGCGAATTCGTGTTGGGTGCGACCTTTGAGAAGTTCACCCTTCCGGCAGACCTGGCAGGCCGTTTGGAAGGCAAGTCCTCGCTCGGCCGCTTGGGCTTGCTGACGCACTCGACTGCGGGCTTTATTGACCCAGGCTTTTCCGGCCACATCACGCTGGAGCTGTCCAACACCGCGAACCTGCCGATTACGCTGTGGCCGGGCATGAAGGTGGGCCAGCTGGCTATCTTCAAGATGTCCTCGCCTGCTGAGAACCCCTATGGCACCGGTGCGCTGGGCTCGAAGTACCAGGGCCAGCGCGGCCCGACCCCGTCGAAGTCTTACCTGAATTTCCGATAGTCTTCACGCACCGTTTACGTAACAGGCCTACCATTTCCGTTTATGCGTATGACGGTTATTGGCACCGGTTACCTCGGTGCAACGCATGCCGCCTGCATGGCTGAGCTCGGTCATGAGGTATTGGGCGTGGACGTGGATGAATCTAAGATCGAATCCCTCAAGAACGGCGAGGTTCCCTTTTATGAACCGGGCCTGCCGGAGGTACTAGAGCGCAATATTGCGGCCGGGCGCCTCGATTTCACCACCGATTACGCGCAGGCAGCGCAATTTGCGAACGTCCACTTCCTCGGCGTTGGAACGCCACAGCGGCATGGCTCTTATGCCGCAGATATGACGTATGTAAAGGCCGTCATTCGAGACCTCGTGCCGCTTCTGGAAGGCGAGCACGTCATCCTTGGTAAGTCCACCGTTCCGGTGGGAACTGCGGCGGAGCTGCAGGAGATGGCGAATGAGTTGGCCCAGGAGGGCAGCCACGTGGAAATTGCGTGGAACCCAGAATTCCTGCGCGAGGGCTACGCGGTCAAGGACACCATCACCCCGGACCGCATCGTCCTCGGCGTCGGCGAGGCAGGGCTCGCCGACGGTAGAAGCCATGCCGAAGAGGTAGCTCGCGAGGTCTATGCCAAGCCGTTGGCGCAGGATACGCCGTTTATTGTGACTGACCTACAGACCGCCGAGCTGGTGAAGGTCTCTGCCAATGCCTTCCTGGCCACTAAGATTTCCTTCATCAACGCGGTCTCTGAGATTTGTGAGATCGCAGGCGCTGACGTGGTCAAGCTTGCCGACGCCATCGGATACGACGATCGCATCGGCCGCAAGTTCCTAGGCGCGGGCCTGGGCTTCGGCGGCGGTTGCCTGCCGAAGGACATTCGCGCGTTTATGGCTCGCGCAGGCGAGCTCGGCGCGGACCAGGCCCTGACCTTCCTTCGCGAGGTCGATGCCATCAATATGCGCCGCCGTGATCGCATGGTCGATATGGCTAAGAATGCATTCCAGGGCTCGCTCCTAGGCCACCGCGTGACGGTGCTGGGCTGTGCTTTCAAACCCAACTCTGACGACGTCCGCGACTCGCCGGCGCTGTCCGTGGCGGGTTCCTTGTCGCTTGCGGGCGCTGCCGTCACCGTCTACGACCCAGAGGGCATGGACAACGCCCGCAAGGTCTTTCCGACACTGAACTACGCGGCTAACTGCGAGGAAGCACTACGTGAGAGCGAGCTGGTTATCCTCGCAACCGAATGGCAGGAATTCCGCGATCTCGACCCTGCGGCCGTGGCCGGGCTGGTGTCGAGCAAACACATCATTGATGGCCGTAACGTCCTCGACGTCGCCGCCTGGCGTGCGGCCGGCTGGACCATCGAGGCCCTCGGCCGCGCCCTCGAAGGCTAGGCCGGTTCTGCCTCGTGGGTGACCGCCACTGGGCGACGCCGCGGGATGGTCAATGCAGCGATGAACGTGGTCATGGGCACCGCGAGAGTCAAGGCCATGGCACCGAGCGCCGAGCGCAGTAACTCCGTGGACACCAAGTCGCTGGAGAGGATCTGCGTGGCCGGGCGCTCGGCTGCAGTAATCAGCATGAGAAGCGGCAGCGAAGCGCCGGTGTAGGTCAGCACGATGGTGTACACCATCGATGCGATGTGGTCGCGGCCCACCTTCATAGCGGACAAGAAGAGATGGCCCGGCCGCGCCGTGGGGTCCAAGTTGTGTAGCTCCATCACCGTGGAAGCCTGGGCCACCGCGATGTCGTTGAGGCTGCCCAGCGCACCGATGATGAAGCCACACAGCAGCACACCGACGATGGACACGCCTGGCATGTAGAGCAGCAGCTTGAGGTTATCCTCGGAGCTAAGACCCTGTAGCTGCGTCGAATCAATCGAAGCGTGCGCCAGGAAAGAGGCGAGCAATAGCGCCAGCAGCGCGCCGCCCAGGGCGCTCGCTGCCTTCCAATTCAGGCCATGCACGAGCGGGACCACCACGAAGATGATGGCCGCCGAGGTCACCATGGCCACGAGCAGCGGGCTGTGGCCCTCAATCAGCGACGGGATGAGGTAGTAAAAGATTGCGGCCAAGCTCAGGCCTAAGCCGATGAGGGAGCGCACTCCGTGCCAGGCCGCGAACACGATGATGACAATCGCGGCGACGATGGCCCACAGGACCAAGTTCCCGGTGCGCTGGTAGTCCGCAAAAGAATAATTAACGGAGGCGTCCCCGTCGTTGTCCGCGGTGGACTCAGAAAGCACAATTTCGTCGCCCACCTTCAGTTGTGGGTCGCCGGCCACGCCGAAGTGCACGAGCTGCGTCTGCTTGCCTGCGTTGCGGCCCGAAGTGATGTCGATGAGCGCACGGGTGCAGTCGCCGCCCGGATCCGCCGGAATCAGCGGTGGCTTGTCGAATGCCTTGCCCGTCTGGTCTGACTGGCACAGCGCGTGGTCCACCGTGGTCACGGTTCCGTGGACCTCCGGGTGATTGAGTGCGTAAGTTTGCGAGAACTCCGCGCTGGTGTGCTCGCTGGTGGGCGTCGTCGGACGCAGCAAAACCAACCCCACCAGCGTCACGAGGAGCGCTAATCCAAGAAACCCCATGAGTCCGATGCGCCACGGATTGTGCAGCGATGGCAGCGTGACGGGGCGACGTTGGAAAAGCGAAGAGCGGCTTCCATGCGAAGCCGCTCTTTGATTGGAATGTTTACCCATGCTGCCTATTTTGAATGATAACCATTACAAATAGCAACTGGGCAAGTATCTCTGTGCTGGACATTTGCGCAGCACAGTCGGACCTACAAGCTACTGACGGTAGCTAGCCAGGAAGTTACCCAGGCGCTCAATAGCGTTCTCTAGCTGGGATGCCCACGGCAGGGTAACCACGCGGAAGTGGTCCGGGTTTGGCCAGTTAAAACCAGTGCCCTGCACCATCAGAATCTTCTCCGCGCGCAGGATATCCAGCATCAGCTTGGAGTCGTCATGAATCTCATGGACATTCGGGTCCAGACGCGGGAAGCAGTACAAAGCACCCATCGGCTTGGTGACGGAAACGCCCGGGATCTCGTTGAGCTTCTCGTAGGCCACGTTGCGCTGCTTGAGCAGACGTCCGCCCTCACCAGTCAGACCATAGATGGACTGGCGTCCACCGAGCGCCACCTGGATGGCGTGCTGGGCTGGGACGTTTGGGCACAGACGCGTACCCGCCAGCAGATCCAGGCCCTCGATGAAGCCGCGTGCATGGCTCTTCGGACCGGTGAGAACCATCCAACCAGCGCGGTAACCAGCCACGCGATAAGCCTTGGAAAGACCGTTGAAGGTAATCGTCAGCAGATCCGGAGCGAGGGAAGCGATCGAGATGTGCTTCGCGCCGTCGTAAAGAATGCGGTCGTAAATCTCATCGGCGAGGATGAGCAGGTTGTACTCGCGTGCGACGTTGACGATATTCTGCAGCACCTCGCGGGAGTAGACGGCGCCCGTGGGGTTATTCGGGTTGATGACCACGATGGCCTTGGTCTTCTCAGTGGCCTTGGCGCGGATGTCCTCGATGGATGGGTTCCAGTCATCCTCCTCGTCGCAGAGGTAGTGCACCGGGGTGCCGCCAGCCAGGGAGGTTGCGGCAGTCCACAAAGGGTAATCGGGAGCTGGGATCAGTACCTCGTCGCCGTCGTCAAGCAATGCCTGAGTGACCATGGTGATGAGCTCGGAGACGCCGTTGCCCAGGTAGACGTCGTTGACGTCGAAGTGCGGGAAGTCCTCCAGCTCGTAGCGAGTGACGATCGCGCGACGCGCCGGAATGATGCCCTTCGACGTGGAGTATCCCTGGGAAGTCGGCAGCGCTGCGATCATGTCGCGCATGATTACGTCCGGGGCATCGAAGCCGAACACGGCAGGGTTGCCGGTGTTCAGCTTGAGGATGCTGTGGCCGTCAAGCTCCATGCGCTCCGCCTCCGCAGAGACCTCACCACGGATGTCATACGCGACACCCTTGAGCTTGGTGGATTGGTCGAAAATGCGTGAGTTCGGTGTAGTCATGGAAAGTATTCTGCCACTTACAGGCGATTAAGGTCTCAACTAGACTACTTTTTGTTCCACTGATCGAGCTTGCGCTTGGCAAGGTTCATGGCCTCGCTGGTCAGCTCGCCTGCTTGGCGACGCCGCTCCGCCCACTGCGCCTGCTCCAAAGCTTTCTGTTGTGCGCGTTCCTGGGCTGTCTGCGTGAGGATCTCGCGACGCTGCTGCCGCTCGATTTTGCGCGGGGAAGGCTGGTGCCAAGACTCGGGGCCGACCTTGGCCACGTAGAGCATAATCCACAGGATCGGAACCAGGAAGAGCGCGCCGACGCCTCCGAGTATGGCCACAGCGCCTGCGGCATCGCTTGCCACGAAGCAGGCGATTGAGGCGAAAGTGAGGGCAATGGTGCCCGTCATGGCGGTGGCCAGACGCGGCTTTTTGCCGGCTTTGTATGCACGCTCGACCTCGCCGCGGGAGTAGATCTTTATCTCCGTGGCAGAAACCGCCGGGATGTCCGTGAACAAGGGGACCAGCTCGCGGCGGGGGGTGGCGCGCATGACGTCGTCGGAGCGCTCCTCGAATTCCTCCATGGTCAGGCGACCCTCGCCCACGGCGCGGGCGAGGTCGTTGATGGCGTCGGTCTTCTCTGCGTCGGATAGGCGCATCGAATTCGCGGGATCAAAAGGGGAGGCTCCGAAGCTATGCGTCATGGTTTTACTATAGGAAAACCAGCGGACACATGCGTGTGCTGCTAGCGATCATTTCTTCTCGGCGCCTTTTTGTTCAGCGCCCTCTCGGCCCTCTTGCTTGGACTCGGCGGCCTTCGCCTTGGACTGCGCGTTTTCTTCCTTGCCCTTAACGAGGCTGGACAGGAGCGGGAAGATGGCGACGGTTAGCGCGCCACCGGCGACGAAGATGGAGGAGGTCTCTTCGTCCACGATGCCGGAGCCGACTGCGATGGTCATGACAGCGACGATGATCGGTAGACCCGTTGCTGCGTAGAGGGCCACCTGGAGACGCTCGCGGGTGGTCTCGATGTCGGACCCTGTGTGGTGGATGTTCTCGCGCAGGAACACGGGCAGGCCACGGGTGACGAGAATGAGGGCGGGGATGCCAAGCACCTTGAGCGGGTTGTTGACGATGACCTGCCAGTCGATGGACATGCCTGAGACCACGAAGAAGACCGGAATCAGCATGGAATAGCAGACAACGTCGAGGCGGTTCTCGAGCCCCTTGTGGAACTCGTCGGGGATGATGCGGTTGAGGATGATGCCTGCCGCGAATGCGCCGAGGACGATGTCGAGCTCGAAGACCGAGGTGACGGCCATCAGGATGGCCAGGATGAGGATGATAAGGCGCAGGATGGTCTGGTTCGTGGAGCCAGCGCCGGAAAGGAATGCGGTCTTGAGCCACGGCACTGCGACGATGAGCGCGCGCGGCATGACAGCGACGCCGACGGCGATGACGATGAACGCCAGCAGGATGAGCATGGTGCCTAGCGTGGAGCGGGTTCCCAGCAGGAGAGCCATGGCGGTGATGGGAGCGACCTCGCCGATGGCGCCGTGAATCATGACCGAGTCGCCGACTTTGGTGCCGATGAGTTTGTCCTGCTTGAGCATCGGCGTAATCGTGCCGAGCGCGGTGGAGGTTAGTGCGATGGCCATGACGATGGCACCAGGGATGTCATTGAGCAGGAAATAAGCACCCACGAGACATGACACCATGCAGATGAGCCAGGTGGAAAAACCGGTAGCGGCTTGTTTAGATTTCAGCGTCGCAAGATCGATTTCGAAACCCGCGAGGAGGAATAAAGCGCCGACGCCCAGCTCTTTGAGCATGCCGATGCCGGGGTCCTCGTGGGCGAGGTCGAGCATCGAGGGGCCGATGATCATGCCGAAGATGATGAGCAGGGCCACGGCGGGCATTTTGTTCTTGAGCACGTAGGAGACCAACGGGGCCAGGAGGGCGGCGGCCATGATCCATGCAAAGGAGACGAGGGAAGGAGTGTAATCGGCTTCCCCCGAAGCGAGCACCACGGTGTTGGCGGCGCTTAACGCGGAGAAAATCATGAGAACAGCGTACGCGGCGAGTATCCTGACTGCCTATTCATCCAGCAAGTTTGGCTTACTCGTCGCTTAGTTGTGGCCCACTTGTGGCTGACTTGTGATTCAAAAGGTCTTGCCTAGGCTCCGTTGTTTCGCGTTTCTCCGTCTCCTCGCAAAAGCCCAGACCTAGAACCCCAGACCTCCAGGTCGCGGATAGTTTCATGGCTAAACTTTTTAATCGCGACCTCAAGGTCTGGTTTTCCAGGGTTGCACTTTTAAAAACGCCCTCAGAGTCCACACACTTCCGGCACCCCAAAATACAAAATCTGGAGCAACTCAAAGAAGTCGTTGCTCCAGATTCACGAAATTAGTCAGCGGCCGGCGGTGCCGGCGGTGCAGGCGGTGCAGGCGGAGTTGGTGGCTGCGGCGTTTCCGCACTCAACTGTGGTGCTGCAGGCGGAGTTGGTGCCTTTGGCGGTGAAGTTGCGCCAGGAGCAGCCGGTGCACTTGGCGGCGCCGGTGTTGGAGCCTTCGGTGCTGCAGGTGCAGGTGCAGGTGGCGGTGTGGCACTCGACGCGGCTGGCGGTGCAGGAGGAGCTGTTGGCGCGGATGGCGCTTGGGGAGTGCTTGGTGCTGCTGGCGCGGCGGGAGCTGCAGGAGCCGGGGGTGCGGCCGGAGCGGGAGCGGCCGGAGCAGCAGCCTTGGTGGTAGGTGCGCTGGCGGTTGTTTCGGTCGGCGCAGCGGGGTCGGCGGTCGTTGCAGCTGAAGACGCAGGAGACGCGGGAGACGCAGGAGACACAGGAGAAGCCGGGGAGGCCGGGGCAGCTGGCTTTTCGGGCGCACGCAGGCGGGTAGGCGTGCCCAAGAAGGCCTTCGGTCGCGGCTGCGGCAAGGTGCCGTCGGCGTCGGCAATGGACGAGCGCAGCATGAGGGCGACGTCGGAGACGTTGGGGGAGGGGGCGTCGGAAAGTGCTTTAACGCCGCCGGTGAACATGACGTTGCAGAACGGGCAACCCGTGGCGATCTCCTTCGCGCCGGTGGCGATGGCCTGCTCCGCGCGGAACTCGTTGATGCGGGTGCCGAGCTTTTCCTCCATGAACATGCGCGCGCCGCCAGCGCCACAGCAGAAGGCCTCGTCGCGATTTCGGTCCATCTCACGGAGGGAAACGCCAGTGGCTTCCAGCAGCTCACGCGGCGGGTCGAAGACCTTGTTGTGGCGGCCCAGGAAGCACGGATCGTGGTAGGTAATCGGCTTGCGGTTTTCCGGCGTACGCGGGATCGGCTTGAGCAGGCCCTCACGCACTAGGCGGTTGAGCAGCTGGGTGTGGTGGAAGACGTCGAAGTGCCCATCGAAGTCTGGGTATTCGTTACGCAGCGTGTTGAAGCAGTGCGGGCAGGTGGTGATGATCTTGCGCTGGCCTTCCGGAACGCCTTCGAAAGCGTTGTTCAGGGTCTCAACGTTTTGCTGCGCCATCATCTGGAACAGGAACTCGTTGCCGGCGCGGCGCGCGGGATCGCCGGTGCAGGTCTCACCAGTAGAAAGCACGCCGAACTTCACGCCCGCCGTGTGCAGCAGGTCCACCACGGCGCGGGTGGTCTTGCGGCCCTGTTCGTCGTAGGCACCGGCGCAGCCGACCCAGAACAGGTATTCCATGTCGGAAAAGTCCGTGGCGTCCTCGCCGATGACAGGCACCTCGATACCGTCGGCACGTGCCTCATCGATCCAGGCGCGGCGCTCAGAGTTATTGCGGCCCCACGGGTTGCCCTTGGTCTCAATGTTCTTGAACAGTCCGGTCAATTCAGAGGGGAAGTCGGATTCCGCCAAGACCTTGAAGCGGCGCAGGTCAGCGATGTGGTCGATGTGCTCGATGTCGGTCGGGCACTGGTCCACGCAGGCGCCGCAGTTGGTGCAGGACCAGAGGACGGCGTCGTCAATGGCGTTTGCCAGAGCCAACACGTTGACGCCCTCGTGCGGGTTGTAGTTCTCGACCGCGGCATCGCGCATGTCCATCACGAACTTCTTCGGGCTCAGTGGCTTCTCGGTGTTCCACGCCGGGCAAAGGTCCTGGCAGCGGCCGCACTCGGTGCACGAGGTGGTATCAAGCAGCATCTTCCAGCTGCCGGGGGCGATGTCTTCTTCGAGGTCCGGGGTCGGAAGGGAGCCGAGTGCCTTGTCGCCGCTGACGTTGCGTTGGAAGAAGATGTTGAAAAACGCCATGAAGCGGTGCCACATGACGCCCCAAGTGAAGTGGCGCGAAATCAGGAAGATGAAAATCAGGCCGGTAAGCAGCTTGAACAGCGCGAAGAAGGACACTAGCGCCGGCGAGGCGGGAAGCAGCTTGGCCAGGTGGATGGAAAGGAAATCCGCCCACGGGGAGCCGTGGCCAAACGCCGCGATTTTCGACGCCTTGACCAGCAGCATTCCAAGCCCCTCCAGGAAGACCACGGCCTCGACGATGCGGGCAGGGCCTGGCTGGGAGTTGTAGAAACGGGAGCCGCGCTCGGTGTGTCCATACTTGAGGCGAACGCCGATGAGGAAGCTAATGCCCACAACGGTGGCGATACCGAGGACCTCTTCGATGAAGTGATAGACCGACCAATGCGATAGCAGCGGCCAGCCTCGCGACGGCGCGAAGGTCTGGATATAGGCTTCAAACCAGACGAGGATGCCGAAGAGGAATCCCACCATGACTGCCCAGTGCGCCGCGTTGACGAAGGGGCGGCCCTTGAAGTGCGTGTGGCCGAATACTTCCACCACGACCCGCCACAGGCGCTTGCCTAGGTGGTCGAAACGCTGCAGCAGAGTTGGCCCGCCGGAGCGAATGAAAGCGAACATGCCCCATGCGCGGTACGCAAAGTAGCCCCACACGGGGATCGAAACGAGGATGGCTAGCCAACCGAAGACGGCTGTCATTTCACGGACTCCTTATAAAGTTGCGCGCAGATATAAACAGCCTAAACGGTGGGCGCGCAAAGATGGGAGTCGGTATTCATCGCGGTTTTCGAGCCGAGCGCGGCTGAGTTCTTAGCGCGGCGCTTCCATGACTAGGATTTGGTCGGCGTCCATGATGGAGGACACACGCTGGGCGACGGCCACCATCGTGGCGTCGTCAAGCAGCGGGCTCTCGTGCAGGGCCTGACGTACGTTCGCGGCGGTGACCACGCCGAGGAGAACCGCCACGGAGACCCAGACCAACCAGGACAGTCCGGCATCCTCGCGTACCGTCATGACGATGCCGCCGGTGTGCCAGATGCAGTCAATGTCCACCTTGGCCACGCCGTTGTCGATAATGTCAGCGTTGAGCGAGAGACCAGAATGCGAATATGAAGAACGTGACTAGCCGCGTACAGGTGATATCGGCTGAATCACGTTTGGTCGCTAAAAACAGACTGGCGCAAGTTGCGCGCGGCGGGTGACGGTGGCCCAGTCTTCGGGTTGCTCGGTGGGCCGGTATAGCCCTTCCCAAGAGGTAAAGGCCACGCCGCGGGCAGCCAGTTCTAGGGGGAGAAGACGGCGGTCGCAGTGTGCGGCCAACTGGCTGAGCTCGCGGGCGGTGATGTCTGCCTCGCGGCCTTCGCCCACGCGCACGTTGCCGAAAAGGCGCAGGCGCGGGGCGGTACCGGCGGGGCAGGGGCTGGCGGCGGCCTCATGGCGGACACCGGCTAAGCCGGCGAAGCGACGGAGCAAACCGAAGGGGGCGGGCTTGGCGCAGACGAGGTCCACACACATGCCGGCGCCGATGAGCCTTTCAGCTGTGGATAGCGCCGCCGGGCCATCGCCGACGATTGCGACACGCTGCATGGAAACCTCCTTGGTTTATTGTTTATAGACTGTTTTGTCTAATAATCTAGTCTGAGCTGTTCAGTTCTGGCAATTTTTATTCTTACATTGCCCCAAGCTCATCGGCCTATTCGCGTGCTCAGCGCGCAACTTATGCTGCACGAATGCGCCGCCTTGCCTAAAGTGAGTCGGCATGACCCAATCGTTAAACCTGCTGGACGGCGACAAGCCCTACCGCGACCCCAGCATTAGCCCGGAAGGAACGCGCGATACCGCGCCGCTCAACCAAGATATTGCCGCGAAAAACGAGCGCCTTGTCGATGAATGGGCGGACAAGCTCTATGCAGAATCCGCCGAAAACATCATGGCGTGGGCCGCAAAGCACGCGCCGGGCCGGCTGGCAGTGACGATGTCGATGGAAAACACGGTGCTGGCGGAGCTCGCGCACCGCGCACAGCTGGACGCAGACCTGCTCTTCATCGACACTGGCTGGCACTTCCCGGAGACGCTGGCTGTCGCCAACGAGGTTGAGGAGCGCTATGCGGACCTCCCCCTAGTCCGCGTGAAACCGCTGCTGAGCCCGGAGGAACAGGACGAAATCTATGGTCCGCGGCTCTACGCACGTGATACCAGCGCATATAACCGTATGCGCAAAGTGGAACCGCTGAACATGGCGATGGACCCATACGTTGGTTGGGTGACCGGTCTGCGCCGCGCGGATTCTGAACATCGCGCCACGGCCCCGGCGCTGAGCTTGGATCAGCACGGAAGGTTAAAGATTTCGCCGATGATTACCTGGGATTTGGCAGATACCGATCGCTATATCGCGGACAATGATCTGATTATCCATCCCTTGACGCTGAAAGGCTATCGCTCTATCGGCTGTGCGCCTTTGACCTTCCCGGTGGGTAAGGGCGAGGACGCTCGTTCAGGCAGGTTTTTTGGAGACGGCAAGACAGAATGCGGGTTGCACGAATGACACAGAAAAACACACTTTCGCCTCACTTAAAGGACTTAGAAAATGAGTCCATCCACATCCTGCGCGAGGTAGCGGGCCAGTTCGATAAGGTCGCCCTGCTTTTCTCCGGCGGCAAGGATTCCGTGGTGGTCTTCGAATTGGCGCGCCGTGCCTTTGCGCCGGCGGTGGTGCCTTTCGAGCTTTTGCACGTTGATACCGGGCATAACTTCCCGGAGGTCATCGAATTCCGTGACCGCCTGGTTGCTGAGACCGGTGCGCGCCTGCACGTGGCTAAGGTGCAGGATTGGATTGACCGCGGCGAGCTGCAGGAACGCCCTGATGGTACGCGCAATCCGCTGCAGTCGGTGCCGCTGGTTGAAACCATCGCGCAGCGCCAGTACGACGCCGTGCTGGGCGGCGCCCGCCGCGACGAGGAGCGGGCACGCGCGAAGGAACGCATCTTCTCCATCCGCGATTCCTTTGGCGGCTGGGATCCGCGCCGCCAGCGCCCAGAGCTGTGGGATCTCTACAACGGCGGCAAGATGGCCGGTGAGAACGTGCGCGTTTTCCCAATCTCCAACTGGACCGAGTCCGATATCTGGGAGTACATCGGCGCCCGCAACCTGCAGCTTCCTTCCATTTATTACTCCCACCAGCGCGAGGTGTTCAACCGCAACGGAATGTGGCTGTGCCCAGGCGAGTGGGATGGCCCGCGCGAGGGCGAGGAGCTTAAAAAGAAGACCGTGCGCTATCGCACCGTGGGCGATATGTCCTGCACTGGCGCCGTGGAATCCACGGCCTCGACCCCGGAGGAAATCCTGGCGGAGATTTCCGTTTCCACTCTGTCCGAGCGCGGTGCCACCCGCGCGGATGACAAACTTTCTGAATCCGCCATGGAAGACCGCAAGAAGGAAGGCTACTTCTGATGACTAATTCTTCACTCGTCGAACGCCTCACCACCCGCGAGACACTGCGCCTGTGCACTGCGGGTTCTGTGGACGACGGTAAGTCCACCTTCGTTGGCCGCCTTCTTTATGACACCAAGTCTGTGCTGGCGGACCAGGTAGAATCCATGGAACGCTCCTCGGCGGACCGCGGTTTCGACGGCATGGATTTGAGCTTGCTTGTCGACGGCCTGCGTGCCGAGCGCGAGCAGGGCATCACGATCGATGTGGCCTACCGCTACTTTGCGACGGACAAGCGCACCTTCATCTTGGCGGATACCCCGGGCCATGTGCAGTACACGCGCAACACGGTCACCGGCATGTCCACCTCCCAGGCAGTGGTGCTGCTTATCGACGCCCGCCACGGCGTCGTCGAGCAGACGCGTCGCCACCTGAACGTGGCTGCGCTGCTGGGCGTGCGCCACGTGATTCTTGCAGTCAACAAGATTGACCTGGTGGATTATGATGAGGCGACGTTCCGCGCGATTGAGGCGGAGTTCAACCGGATCGCCGCGCGCTTAGACATCACCGATACCACCGTCGTGCCGATTTCCGCGCTCAAAGGCGATAACGTGGTCGAGCGCTCCGCCACCATGGAGTGGTACACCGGCCCGACCGTCCTCGAGGTTCACGAGACCGTCCCCGTGGCCACCGGCCGCGCCGATGACTTGGACTTCCGTTTCCCTATCCAGTACGTCATCCGCGAGCACGCCTCTGACTACCGCGGATATGCCGGCCGCGTGAAGGCCGGGCACGTGGCGGTGGGGGATGAGGTGACCCTGCCGGGCGGGCGCACCTCGACCGTCACCGCGATTGATACCGCCGATGGTCCGCTTGACTCAGGTGAGGCCGCGCGCGCCGGCGACTCCGTGGTTCTGCGGCTGGCCGATGACATCGACTTGGCTCGCGGCGACCTCATCGCCGGGACGCAACGCCCGGAGGAGGTGCGCGAATTCGCCGCCACCGCGGTGGTCCTCACGGACAAGGAGCTGCGCGCGGGACAGATGGTGAAGCTGCGTTATGGTGCCGCGCTGGTCAAGGCCCGCGTGGCGTCGGTGGAGCGCATCCTCGACCTCGATGGCGTGGCCGATGTTGAGGCACCGGAATCAGCAGCCCTCAATGACATTGCGTTCATTACCGTCCAGACCCAAGCGGAGCTTCCCGTGGAGGACTACGCCGCTCGCGGCGCGGTGGGCAATTTCCTGCTCATCGATCAGTCCAGCGGCAACACGCTGGCAGCAGGCTTTGTAGGCCAGCGCCTGCGCTAATACCCCTTAACCCGCGGCTTTATGGCCGCGGGTTGTGGCGTTGTAGGCGGTTTTTCGGCCTGCTTGCGCCCCATGGTCTTGCGCAAGGACCAGATGAATTCCGCAATCATCAGATAAACCGGGGTACCGCCGGCGACCATGAAGAAGAAGGCGCCGGCGGAGCTGGCCTCCTCGACGTAGGTATCAGCGCCGTAGAGGAGCTCGTATCCGCTAGCGTTGCCGAACTCCGCGAGGGCACCGAGGCCGCGAATGGTGGAAATGATCCACATGAAGGCCAGCAGACCCCACACGATGCACCACTGAATCGACTGGGCACGCTGACGGGAGGGCTCCACGGGGAAGGAGAAATCAACGTTGAAGCTGGAGGAGCCGGAAGCCTGGGCGCTCGAAGGCTGCGGCATGAGCTGCACGCCCGAGCCGGAGTTGGCGATCTCACGGATGCGGGCGACATCCACCTCGGGGCCGAAGGGATCCGCGAGTGCTCGGTCATACTGCTCGCGGCGGTCCTGGCGGGAGAAGATGCTGTGGGCGGTGGAGAGTTCGTCGTAAAACGCGGCGTTGGACGGGTCCGTCGCGGAAAGGCGGCGCTCAATCTCCGAGGCCAAAGTCGCGGAATCAGCGGAAGGGTCAAGGTTGAGGGAGTTATAGAGGTTGTAGTGTGCCACGAGGCGAAAAAGTCCTTTCGAGGGGTTAGCAGGGGTCGCTGAAATCTGCATCGTTATTGAGTGAACGGGCGTTGCCACTGTACCGCGCTTTGAGTTTACAAACCTCATCCACGCTGTGGCCGGCGTCGTAATACGCCGCATAGACCTGCTTTCCTTCGTGTTCCGAACGCAGCGAGCTGCACGCCGTTCCGGGCATGATGTTGACCCCGGCGTAGTGGGACTTCACGCGGTCGATCTCGGATTGCGGTGACGCGCCATAAGGGACGAGGAGGGAGTCCACGATGAGGATGTAGCGACCATCGCAAATTTCCTGAGCTTCTACCTTCTCAGTGCTGTCTGCGCAGAGAGGGATGTCGTCGGTGATTTGTGTCGGGGCGTTGTCGGCCTTGAGGTGGTCAGCATCCCAGCACTAAATTGATGAGGTGTCATCGACATCGTCGTTCTTATAGGAAGTCTACTCCGTGCCGCCCCAAGTGAAGAGATAAAAGGAGGGGCTGTTCTCCGTGGCGAGGTAGAGCCAATCGTCGTTGCACAACAGCGTCATCGGGCGAGAAATACCGTCCCTGGTCTTCTCAGCTGCTGTACCGCACCTGTCCTGAGGTGTGTTCTTAGACGTCACAGGTTTCGTAGTGCTCGTCTCAACGCTTGTAGTGCGGGTTTCACTGCTTGTTGAGCCGGACTCAGCACTTGTGGTGGTGTTTGGGGCCACCTGCGTAAAGCGGGCCTCGTGCTCCGTGGTTTCAGAGGATGAGCGTGACATCAGAAACTACGTGACACCCGCAATGACCGCAAAGGAGCACGATAAGGGCGATGATAAGGATGCTTCCCGGGCGCGCAGGACGTTCCGGGTCCTCGTTGTTTGGCGGGGTCCAAGGGTTGCTATTAGTCACGCAGGGAACTCCTTTAAGACGGGGCGACGGACACGGCTTCCCCAGGAAGCCGTGTCACACTTTAGCCGTCTTGTCCCTGTGAGACAGGGTTTTATACGGGCGGGACATCGCCGCTCATGATCACCTTTTGCTGGCCTTCATCCCAGCGGAAGCTTGCGTGCGTCTCGCCGGTGCGCCCGGCGGTGGTTTCGCCCTCGCGGGCCCAGTGGTAGGTCACGGCGATCTCGGCGTCATTCACGCGCTCGATGGTGGGGAAGAAACCATAAGGCTCGGCGGTCGCGGTGCCGAGATATTCGCCCTTGTGGAAGAGCATGATGTGGTGCGGTGAGGAGGCCGTGGCACCCTCGATCGCGATGATTAGCCAGCTCAAATCCGCGCAGGGGTCGAACTCTGAGGAGGAAGGCCGCCCCCAACCGAAGCCATTCCACGGTGCGATGGTGCCGATGCCTGATTGATAGGCCTCTTCAGCGTCAATATCCTCGCAGGATTCTGCTTCTTCGGTCTTCGGGGCAGGTGCCTGGTTGCTCGTTGGCTCCGGGCTGGCGGCCTCTTCCCTGGGACTTTCGGCAGCAACGCTCATCGGGCTGTTGCGGACCGCGCTAAACATGGGGTGTCCGCCTCGCCCTGCTCGTCCTGGGAACAGGCGGCGAGGGGGAGGCACATGAGTGCAGCGCCCACGAAGGCAGAAGCAGACCGGAGCATGGGTGTTCCTTCCATAGAATGTGCGCCTCACCTTGAGACGCACGGTTCATCTTAGCCAGGCGGAACGTCGCCGCTCATGATGACTTTGTTCTGGGCTTCATCCCAGCGGAAGTTGGCCTTTGACGTACCCGTCGGTGCGGCATTGGCGTCGCCATCTTGTAGCCAGTGGTAGGTCACGGAAATCTCGTTGTGATTGACCTGCTCGACGTCGGGGAAGAAACCATAAGGCTCAGCGGTGGCGGTGCCGAGGTACTCCCCATAGTGGAAGAGCATGATGTGGTGCGGCGAGGAGGCCGTGGCTCCCTCGATGGAGATGGTCTGCCAGCTTAAGGCTGCGCAAGGATCGAAGTGGGAGGAATCAACTAGCGTCCATTCGTGGCCATGCCATTGAGGAACGTGGGCAACGTTGTCATCAAAGGCTGCCTGGGCATTACCGGCCTCGCAGACTACGGGGTTGGCCTGGGCTTCTTCAGGGGTGGCGCAGGCGATGAGCGGCATGCACAGGAGTGCAGCTCCGGCGAAAACTCGTGGTGTGAACATCGTGTTCTCCTTTCTGAGGTCTCGGTGTGGTTCCAGACCCTACAAGTGACCGCTCCGCTCAGAACAGAGTTGTGGAGAGCATTCCTCGGGACAGCGGGTAGTCTCGCAGGCATGGAAAATCTGTCTGGTCGTACACTGTTCGTCGCCGCCGTGGATGCTGAAGCCGCGCACGTTCCCGCAGGAGCGCCGCTGCTCATCACGGGTATTGGTACGGTACCCGCCGCCATCGAGCTGACCGCGGTACTGGCCTCGGCAGAGCAGCTGCCGGAGCGAGTCGTCAACATCGGTACTGCGGGCGCGCTTCGCGACGATCTCTCAGGCGTTTTCGAGGTCTCCCACGTGCGCAAGCACGACTTCCACCTAGAAGTGCTCAGCGATGTTTCCCGCTATCTCCTTCCCGAGGTCATCGAGCTCGAGACCTCCGGAAAGCTGCCGACCGCCACGCTGGCGACGGGTGATTCCTTCATCTCGGATACCCCGACCCGCACGCGCCTTGCCCAGGATTCCGCGCTGTGCGACATGGAGGGCTACGCCATCGCGGCGGTGTGTCGAAAGTTCGGTGTACCGTGCACGCTGCTCAAGCAGGTTTCGGACACCGCAAACGAAGAATCCTACGGCTCGTGGGCTTCGGTGCTCGACCGCGCGGCGGAGGAGCTGGCCGTGGCCTTCGGCACGGTGTCCGCGGATTAGGCCCCACATACGGAAAGTGCCCTAGTTGCCAAAACCAGTGCTCCCGCCTCGGGTGGCGGGGCAGAAGTTTGGCAACTAGGGCAGTTGCATGGCCGAGAGAACTCGAACCATGCGCCGGTTGTGTGGCTAGCGGGCGCTGCTGGCCTCTAGGTTCTCGTAGAGCTCCATGACGTCCTCGTGGCCTTCGGCCGTGGAAATCTTAATTTTTTTAGCTTCGATTTCACCGGCGCGCAGGCTGGCCATCTCCTGGTGGTAGCGGAAGACCACGGCAACGGTGGCTGCGACCGGGACGGCCAGGAAGGCGCCGATGATGCCCGCCAGCGCGGAGCCGACAGTAACGGAGAGCAGCACCATGGCGGCGTGCAGGCCCATGGCCTTGGACTGCAGCATCGGCTGGAGGACGTTGCCTTCCACCTGCTGCACGATGATGATGAGCGCCAAGGCGAGCAAGGCCTTAGTCAGCCCATCGGAGACCAGCGCGATGATGACGGCCAAAGCACCCGCGGTCACTGCACCGATGACCGGGATGAAGCTGGCGAAGAAGGTCACCACGCCGATGACCAGCGCCAGCGGAACCTGTAGGGCCCAGAGGCCGAGGCCGATGAGGATGGCGTCGACAGCCGCGACGGCTGCTTGTGCCTGAATGAAGCCGGACAGCGTATTCCACACGCGAGTCAGCAGCTCGGTGGCGTGCCAACCTGCGGAGTAGCCGGTATAGGTGCGCAGCCACGGCAGGAACTTATCGCCATCCTTGAGAATGAAGAAGGCCACGAAGAGCATGATGACGAGCGCCATGACTATGGAACTGGCCATCGATACACCGGAAATCACGCCGGTGGCGATCTGGGAGGCTTGGCCCTTAATGAAGGCGATGGCGTCATCGAGGACTTCCTGGACCTTTGCCGCATCAATCTCGAAGGGCAGGTCCTTGGCCATATCGACGAGCTTGTTCAAGCCGCCTTCAGCCTGATTGACCAAGGACGCGCCCTGAGAGGAGACGACCGGGGCCATCGCCGCGAAGACGCCGCCGATGATGGCCAAAAAGCCCAGCAGCGTGGTGATGGAGGCCAGCGCGCGGGGGAATTTGTGTGCGCGCAACCAGTTGGTCACGGGGAAGAGCACCGTGCACACCAAAATGGCCAAGATGACCGGCAGCAGGCCTACCCAGATGAATTTCAGCAGGTAGCCGGCCAGGCCAACGCCCGCCACCACGATGATGAAGACCAGGCACACCTTGGCCAAGGAAATGGCATCGCGTCCGAGGACGCGGGACTTGTCATCGGTCTTCGACACCGGGAGGGTGGCTTCTTCGCTAATGGGCTTCGCAGCAGCGGACTGCTCTGCGGCGGCGGACGCCGCCGCATCAGAGGCCGTGGAGGACGTGCCCGAGCGGGCACCGTCATCATTGTTGTTTGTCATGCGCTCTATCTTCTCATATGAGCGCAGAAACGAACTATGCGCGGATGCTGCTTACCTGGCGGATGATGCCGAAGCGGTGCATCGTCACCGAAACTGCCTGTTCAAGGAGGAAGGGCAGCAGCTCGCGGCGGCCATCAGCCAGCACCGGTTGATTCAAGACCACGGAGTTGGATTCCACCGCCGCCTCAAAGACGCCCGCCTCGACAGAACCCACAGCGCGCACGCGGCCAGATTCCAGCCCTGCGACCTCGCGGGCGAAGGCATCCGCCGACACGCTGTCGACCTTAAAGCCCAGCCCACGCAGCTCCGCGGCCTTTTCCGGGGTGGCGCTGAAGCGCACTGGGGAGCCGGTACGGGTGGCGGCAAGGGCGAGGCGGGAGACGTCGCGAAGCGCGGCGTCCGAGGCAATGCGCACCTGTAGCGGGGTGAGCACCGGACGGTAGCGGAAGACGTTGGCCTCGCAGACCAGGCCTGCGCGGTCGTGCTTGCGGCCGAACTCCTGCTGCCAAGCCAGTTCGTCGAGTTCTGCCGCGCGCCACAGCCACGCGGTATCCTCCTCCGAGAAGCCCAGCTCGCCGAAGGCACGCAGCTGGGCCGCCACCGGCTGGGAGATATCCACGTCGAAGGGGCGCAGCGGCCCCTCGGACCACGTGCCGAACTGGGCCACGTAGTTCGGGCCACCGGCCTTGGCGCCCGGGCCCATGACGGACTGCTTCCAGCCGCCGAAGGACTGCCGCTGCACAATCGCGCCGGTAATGCCGCGGTTGACGTAGGCGTTGCCCACCTCGACGCGCTCGAGCCAGTAGTCAATCTCCTCATTATCCAGCGTGTGGATGCCGCCGGTCAGGCCATAACCGGTGGAGTTCTGCCACTCGATGGCCTCCTCCAGGGTCTCCGCATGCATGATGCCGAGCACTGGGCCGAAGCACTCGTTGACGTGGAACCAGGAACCGGGGCGCACGTTATCGCGGATACCCGGCGACCACAGGGTGCCTTCCTCGTTGAGCTTCTTTGGCTTCACCAGCCACTTTTCACCCGGCTCCAGCTGGGTCAGGCCGCGCAGCAGCTTCTCGCCCGGGGCTTCGGCGAGGCCGTTCATCGTCGTGGTGATCTCATAGCCGGGGCCGGGGATGAGGGTCTTGACGGCGTCGACAAGCTGGGAGCGCAGGCGCTGCGACTCGCCGGCCGCACCGACGAAGATAACCAGGGAGGACGCCGAGCACTTCTGTCCAGAGTGGCCGAAGGCGGAGAGGTAGAGGTCCTGGATGGCCAGGTCCGGGTCCGCGGACGGGGTGATGATGAGCGCGTTCTTGCCGGAGGTCTCCGCCATGATGTTGAGCTCCGGCTTCCAGGAACGGAAGAGCTTGCCGGTGTCGGAAGCCCCCGTGAGGATGACGGCGTCGACATCGGCGTGGGAGACCAGCGCGCGGCCGGCGTCACCCTCGTCGGTGAAGACGAGCTGGACCAGATCCGGGTCGAGGCCCTGTGCCTCCAAGCCGGCGCGGAAAGCCTCCACGACCAGCTTCGCGCAGTGCACGACCTGCGGCGCGGGCTTGATGATGACGGCGGAACCCGCAGCGAGAGCCGCCGCAATGCCGCCGGTGGGGATGGCCACCGGGAAGTTCCACGGCGGGGTCACTACGGTTACGCGGTAGGGCGTGAACTCGGCGGAGTAGCGCTCCAGCAGGCGCGCGGACTGCGCGTAGTAGGTGCAGAAGTCGATGGCCTCGGAGATTTCCGGGTCTGTCTGCGTGACGGTCTTGTTGGCCTCGTAGGCGGCGACGGAAATGAACTCGCCGCGGCGGTTGGCCAGCTCATCGGCCACGGCCTCGAGCGCGCGGGCGCGGTCCTCGGCAGCGCGGGCACCCCACTCGGCGCCGAGCTCGGCGGCGCGGGCCACGTGCTTGTCGACGACCCCAGTCTCTGTCACTTCCTCCACCCCGTGCTCACCCGGGTCGGTGGCCAGGGCCTTAAGCGCCCACTCGCGGTTAGCTTCCAGAGCTGGATCGGTGTCCGGCTCGTTGGCGAAGCGCCCGGTGCGCGGTGCTTGGCGGCCGGCTGCCTGCTCGGCCTCCTCCAAGCGGTTCTGGGTGCGGCGCGGGCCGGCGAAGGTATCCCAGCGCTGCTCGACGGCCTCGCGGAAGACCTCCTCTTGGTCCTTCAGCGCCTGCTCCTCCGGGGCGAAGAGAGCGTAGAGGAAGTTTTGCGGTGCAGAGTTCTCCTCCAAGCGGCGCACCAGGTAGGAGACAGCGACGTCGAAGTCCTCCATGTGCACCACCGGGGTGTAGAGGATCTGGCGGCCCTCGAAGGCCTCGCGGACCGCGGTCTGCTGGGCTGGGGACATGCCCTGGAGCATCTCGGAATCCATCATGCGCATGACACCGCGTTTGGTGCCCAGCTTGTAGGCAAACGCCGCGGTGTAGAGGTTGTGGGTGGCCACGCCGATGCGTACGCAATCGGCGAATTCGGGGCGCAGGATGTAGTCGAGCAGGCGGTAGTAGTTGGCGTCCACCTCATCCTTGGTGGAATAGGGAGCCGCTGGCCAGCCGTGGATTTCACCCTGGACGTGCTCCATGGAAAGGTTCGCGCCTTTGACGATGCGAATCTTGATGTGGGAGCCGCCCTCGGCCACGCGCTGCTTGGCGAATTCGGCCAGGTGTGCCAAGGCGTCGAAGGTATCCGGCAGGTAGGCCTGCAGGACGATGCCTGCCTCGAGGTTGATGAACTCCGGCTCGCTGAGCAGCTCGGTGAACAGGCGCACCGTGAGGTGGAGGTCGTGGTATTCCTCCATGTCCAGGTTGATGAAGACCTTGTCGGGGCGGCGCGCGGCAGCCTCGTACAGCGGGCGCAGGCGCTCCTTGAGGCGGACCAGGGAGCCCTCGATATCCCACGGGTTGAGCTGGGCCACCATGGAGGAGGCCTTGACGGAGACGTAGGTTACGCGCGGGTTCTTGATGAGCTTGAGGGTGCGCTCGGCGCGGGAGCGCGCTTCGTCGTCGCCTAGTACGGCCTCACCGAGGAGGTTGAGGTTGAGCTGCTCGCCGGACTCGGCGGCCTTGTCCAAGGTCTTGTTCAGGGCATCGCTCTCGGCGTCGAGGACCAGGTGGCCCACCATCTGGCGCATGCGCATGCGCGCCAGCGGCATGACCAGGTTAGGCAGGATGGGGCCGAAGAAACCGCCCAGGCCTACGAGGGAACCGTTGATGAGGCCGAGGAAGGAAGCGTCATAGGTGGTGGTAACGGACTTCAGTGCGTGGGCGGCTACCTTGTCATCTTCGGGGCGCATGACGCGGTCGACGAAGTCCATGGTGAAGGCTACTCCGTCCGGGTTGCGCAATAAGTCGGCGAGTTGTTCGGTGGCTGGGTCCTGCTCGTCGGCGGTGGAGGCGAGCCAGGAGTGGGCCTGGGCCGCGGCGGCGTCGATCAGCGCGGCGTCAATGTCGGTGGATTCGGGCACGGGGGTGTGAGCATCGTTAGTCATGGATTACAACCTTTATGGGTCTTAAGGCGCACTGATGCGGCCTTGCGGAAAGCAGAAATTGCAGACTTTCTAGTCCAGCACGAGCGCACACTCTGCGCCGTGCCGTTCAGTCTGTGTGAAAAAGAGGTGCTTATTTAACGCTGGCGTACACAACCGGTGGCCGGTCGGAAGAACGACGCTGCCTAATGAAGTGAGCATTCATGTGCGACCACCCTTCTTGTATGTGGGGAGCAGCCAGGCAGCGGCCTGGCCTGATTAGCGAGAAATCGGTGACCTTGATATGGCCCGCCGCACAAAAATCGTAGACGTGTAACCCATCTCGCTTACATGAAAGCTAGCCCCTTAAGTTGGGGTGAGTCAATCCCACAGGTGTTGTTTTGAGGGGAGGTCGCTACCCCCGTGTTAGTGGCTGAGATACTCCGCGAGATCAGCAGCGATCTTCTGTGCGCCCAGAGGTCCTAAGCCGAGAGCCCACGTGTCATCACTGACCTCGATGGCATGGCCATCTTTGACCGCTGGAAGCTGCTGGAAAGCTTCAGTGGCAATGGCAGTGTCTTGGCCGGTGGCGGAAGGATCGCCGTAGCTGCAGTAGAAGATGTAGTCAGCGTCCGCTTGGTCAATGTTCTCCGGTGAGATTTCCGTAGCGAGCTCTTCGATGTCCTGGTTGGCGGGGCGGGCGAGGCCGGCGTCATCAAGCACCGTTCCAATGAGCGAAAGGCGCCCGTAAAGGCGTACCTTGCCTGGCATGAAGCGCAGAATGGTGACGGTGGTGTCTTCGCTAGCCGGCCCGTCCTTAATGGCCTTCTTTACTTCTTCGATTTTCTTGTCATAGTCGGCCATGACTTGTTCCGTGCGTTCTTCCTCGCCGAGGGCTTCCCCGATGAGTCGGAAGTTTTCTTTCCACGTGTATCCGGGTCGAATCGAGAAAACAGTGGGGGCAATGGAATTGAGTTGGTCGTAGTATTTATCCAGGCGCAGCTGCGAGCCGATGATGAGGTCGGGCTGTAGGGAAGCGATTTTTTCCATATTGACTTCGTGGACCGTGCCTACCGTTTCGATGTCACTTGCTTTGTCGGCCATGTAATCGGGGACGGGGTTCTGACCCTTCGATGTGGTCATGCCGACGGGTTTCATGCCCAGGGCTAGGACGGAGTCGAGTTCACCGCTTTCGAGAACGACTATCCGTTGGGGCTTTTCTTTGAGCTCGGTTGTGCCGCGGGCATGCGTGACTGTGCGGGGGAACTGGCCGGGGGCTGCATCGCTGCCGAAGGATCGGGTCTTCTCTCTGGCTCCGGCAAAGCCTTCGCCACCGGTTGCCACGGAGTCATTTCCTGCGGCGGAGTTGGATTTTCCTGTTTTCTTCTCTGCCGTTGAGGAGGATGGGGTGGAAGTGTCGGCGTTTGAATCGGTGTTTTCGAGGCTGGCGCAGCCAGTGAGTGCCAGTGCTGCGGTAAGACCAACAGCGGTGAGTCGGAGAAGTGGGGTGCGCGGTACGATTTTCTTTCGAATATACATAAAAGGTACCCTAACCTAAATTGGGTCGAGCTAAGGAAACGTGAGCATATGAAGGTATTTGGGTGGTGTTGGTGATTGAGCAGGGGGTGTACGCCGGCAAAGGAAGTGCCCAGCGTCTTGGTTGGCTAGTGGTTGCTGGCATTGCCATTCTCGGTATCGGTGTTGCGCTGTCGCTCGCGTTGGGGGCGCGTAGCATTCCTTTCAGTGACGTGTTGGCTGCCCTTCGAGGGCAGCCTGGTATCGCTTCCTCGATCGTGTGGGAGAGGCGGCTTCCCCGTACTCTCGTTGCCGTGTGTGCGGGCTGTGCTTTGGCTCTCGCTGGCGCAGTCCTGCAGATTATGACTCGCAACCCGTTGGCAGATACCGGAGTCTTCGGCATCAACGTTGGCGCTAGCTTGGCCGCGGCCATTGCTCTGGGCTGGTGGGGGTGGCAATCACCTTTTGCTTTTTCGCTCGCAGCCATCATCGGTGCGGCAGTGACCATGTTGGTGGTCACCGCTGTAGGGCGTGGCAGAGCGGGCGATGTTGATCCGCTGAGACTGATTCTTGCAGGTGTAGCCATCGGGGCGGTATGTGAGGGCCTTTCTTCAGCTCTCATCCTGGTAGATCCTCACTCTTTCGCACGTATCCGCGCTTGGGTGACGGGCTCTGTTGACGTGGCCTCGTGGACACCGGTGGCGATTACGTCCGGCGGGTTAGCAGTTGGTGTGGTGCTGCTGATTGTCTTTGCGCGTCACTTGCCGCCCCTTGCTTTGGGGGATGAAGCCGCGGCGAGTCTTGGGATCAACCTCAAGATGACGCGCTTGGGACTTATCGCAGCGGTAACGGTGTTGGCTGCTACCGCTACCGCAGCAGCGGGAGTGATTGTGTTTGTTGGATTAGTCATCCCGCATGTTGTCAGGCTGTGCGGGGTATATGAAGAGCGGGCACAGCTTGTCGCCGCTGCCGTGGTGGGGCCTTTGCTTTTGTTGGGCGCCGATATTGTAGGCCGCTTCCTCACCGCGGCTGAGTTGCCGGCTGGCGTCGCGGTATCGCTCATTGGTGCCCCAGTATTGATTGCGTTGTCCCATCGCGCTGGAAGGAGGTTGTGATTGTGAGCGTGAGAAGTGTTTTGTCCTTTGCAGGTATTGTGATCGTCGCGCTAGCTATTGCTGCCTATTCGCTCTTCTCGCCTGGTGCCGGGCAGGATAGCGCAGCGTTGTGGTCCGTGGCTACGAATCCCAATAGCACTGACTTTGCGGCCACCGTCGTGTGGCAATGGCGTGCTCCGCGGGTGGTTGCCGCGATTGTCGTAGGAATGTGTTTGGGCATAGCGGGCGCCATCTTTCAGATCCTCACCCACAATCCTCTGGGCTCGCCCGACATCATCGGGTTTAATACCGGTGCCTATACCGGTGTCATCGCGGTATCCTTGGCGGGCTTTAGTTCCGCATTTAATATTGCGCTAGGCGCGTTGGTGGGTGGGACTGTTACTGCGTTACTCATCATGGGGCTTTCATTTGCCGGAAGGCTCACGGGAGCAAGGCTGATTGTGGTGGGGATTGGAGTGACGTTCTTTCTTTCAGCAATAAACAAGTGGCTGATTCTAAGCGGCGAGTTGGAGCAATCCTTAGGTGCGGCGACTTGGGCGGCTGGAACATTGAATGCTGTGTCCTGGGGCTACGTTATCCCCTTGGGGGTGCTGGGAGGCGTGGCGTGCGTCGCTGGGTTGCTGCTGCGTGGCTGGTGCGACGCGCTTGCCCTGGGGGATAGCACGGCGAGTTCGTTGGGGTTGAACGTGAATCGTGCACGTGTGGTGATGGTTCTGGTTGGCACAGTTCTTGTCGCTGTATCGACGGCGATAGCGGGCCCAATCTCATTTATCGCCCTCGCGGCCCCTCATATGGCTCGCCTACTCTCGCGTCCAGGCAGGACACCGGTGTTGGCTTCAGGAGTGCTCGGCGCTCTTTTCTTGCTCGCTGCTGACTTAGCGGGGCAGCGCCTATTTTTCCCTATTACTTTGCCCGCCGGCCTTGTAACTGTCTGTGCTGGTGGCATCTACCTTGCGGGTCTGCTGTTGTGGCAATCCCGATTTGCGCGCGTGAAAGGCCGGTAAAAATGAACGAACAAAAAGTGTATGACGGTGCGCCGGGCGTGAGGGCTGAAAGGCTGAGCATGTCCTATGGCAGAACTGCCCCGTTAATTCTCGACTCGGTGGATGTGTCTTTCCCCGCGGGCAAATTCTCAGCCATCATCGGCCCGAATGGTTGTGGAAAGTCCACCCTGGTGAAGGTGCTTGCGCGGTTAGAAACACCGAGCGCAGGTGCGGTGCATATTGGCCAAGAAGACGCAGCTTTACTCTCGCGGCGAAAATATGCCCAGCGCGTTGCTGTGATGTCGCAGCAATCCGTAGCCCCTGAGGGGATTAATGTCCGAGAATTGGTTGCGCGAGGGCGCTTCGCTCACCAAGGATTTATGGGGTGGAGGAGCCAGGAAGACGAGCGTGCTGTTAGTCGTGCGCTAGCGGAGGTAGGCCTTGAGGAATTGGAAGAGGCCGAGGTGGCGGCGTTGTCAGGTGGTCAGCGTCAACGTGCTTGGCTGGCCATGGCTCTCGCACAGGAAACGCCTGTACTTTTCTTGGATGAGCCAACGAGTGCCTTGGATATTGGGTATCAGCATTCCTTCATGAAGTTGATGAAAGAGCTGGCGGGTAGCAAGACCCTGGTTGCGGTAATTCATGACTTGGCGCATGTGTTGCGTTATGCCGATTACGTCGTGGCGATGAAAGATGGAACGGTGTGGGATGCGGGCGCGCCGCGCGATGTCATTAACCCTGCCCTGATCGAGGATCTTTACGGCTTGGCAGTCCGCGTTGTGAATGCGGACGGAGAGCCAGCAATCGTCCCAGTGGGGTGAGCCGCCAATTGAGCAGCTTCATTTCCCCAGCGTGCTGGCAATAAATAAAAAGTTGAGTCGATCGGGAACAACTTTGAGTTTGTCCGCGTTGTGTAGATTGAGTGACCGGCGCTCAGGTTTGGATGACTTTGAGTGTTGCTTCTGTTAGAGTCGCTGACTGGACGCGGCAGAAGTTGAGTCGCGCACTATCAACTTAAAACAAACCCCAACACGCAAGGAGAAAAGATTATGGGACGCGCAGTAGGCATTGACCTCGGTACCACCAACTCGGTTGTATCCGTGCTGGAAGGTGGCGAAGCCACCGTTATTGCTAACTCCGAGGGTTCTCGCACCACCCCGTCCGTCGTGGCTTTCGCTAAGAACGGTGAAATCCTCGTCGGCCAGTCCGCTAAGAACCAGGCGGTTACCAACGTTGACCGCACCATCCGTTCCGTCAAGCGCCACATCGGCACCGACTGGACCATCGACATCGATGACAAGAAGTACACCCCGCAGGAGATCTCCGCTCGCACACTGATGAAGCTCAAGCGCGACGCTGAGGCATACCTCGGTGAGGACGTCACCGATGCTGTTATTACCGTCCCGGCATACTTCGAGGACTCCCAGCGTCAGGCCACCAAGGAAGCTGGCCAAATTGCGGGCCTGAACGTTCTGCGTATCGTCAACGAGCCAACCGCAGCTGCACTTGCTTACGGCCTGGAAAAGGGCGAGCAGGAGCAGACCATCCTAGTCTTCGACCTAGGCGGCGGCACCTTCGACGTTTCCCTGCTGGAAATCGGCGACGGCGTCGTTGAGGTTATGGCAACCGCTGGTGACAACCAGCTCGGCGGCGATGACTGGGATCAGCGCATCGTTGACTGGCTCGTTGAGAAGTTCAAGTCCGCTAACGGCATCGACCTGACCAAGGACAAGATGGCCCTGCAGCGTCTGCGTGAGGCTGCTGAGAAGGCAAAGATTGAGCTGTCTTCCTCCCAGTCCGCAAACATCAACCTGCCGTACATCACCGTTGATTCCGAGAAGAACCCGCTCTTCCTGGATGAGACCCTGTCCCGCACCGAGTTCCAGAAGATCACCCAGGATCTGCTGGACCGCACTAAGGCTCCGTTCAACCAGGTCATCAAGGACGCTGGCCTGTCCCTTTCCGAGGTTGACCACGTCGTTCTCGTTGGTGGTTCCACCCGTATGCCGGCTGTTTCCGAGCTGGTCAAGGAAATGACCGGCCGCGAGCCGAACAAGGGCGTTAACCCGGACGAGGTCGTTGCAGTCGGCGCTGCCCTCCAGGCTGGCGTTCTGCGCGGCGAGGTCAAGGACGTGCTGCTTCTCGACGTCACCCCGCTTTCCCTCGGCATCGAGACCAAGGGCGGCGTGATGACCAAGCTCATCGAGCGCAACACCACCATTCCGACCAAGAAGTCCGAGACCTTCACTACCGCGGAAGATAACCAGCCTTCCGTTCAGATCCAGGTCTTCCAGGGCGAGCGCGAGATGGCTTCCGCTAACAAGCTGCTCGGCTCCTTCGAGCTCGGCGGCATCGCTCCGGCACCGCGCGGCGTCCCACAGATCGAGGTCACCTTCGACATCGACGCCAACGGCATCGTCTCCGTTTCCGCTAAGGACAAGGGCACCGGCAAGGAAAACACCATCAAGATTCAGGATGGTTCCGGCCTGTCCCAGGAGGAGATCGACCGCATGGTCAAGGACGCTGAGGCACACGCCGAAGAGGATAAGAAGCGCCGCGAGGAGCAGGAGCTGCGCAACCAGGCAGAGTCCACCTCCTACCAGACTCGCAAGTTCCTGGATGAGAACTCCGACAAGGTTTCCGAGGACGTTAAGACCCAGGTCACCGAGGCTGCCGACGCCGTCGATGAGGCGCTGAAGGGCGACGACATCGAGGCAATCAAGTCCGCAGTGGAGAAGCTGGGCACCGTCTCCCAGGAGATGGGCAAGCAGATCTACGAGGCACAGGCTGCTGAGGCCGGTGCTGAGGGCGCCGCAGCTGGCGCCGAGTCCGACCCAAACGTTGTTGACGCAGAGGTAGTCGACGAAGACGAGACCAAGGATGGCGACAAGTAATGACTCAGGACAGCGGAATGCCGCAAAACCCAGGCGACCCGGACAACACCGATCCGGAAGCAACCTCGGCGGACCGCGCTGAGGCAGCTGCTGCAGAGGCTCAGGAGGCCCAGGCTGCGCAAGATGCGCAGGCTGACTCCGCCGAAGAGGCAGTACTCGATCCCACCTTGGACGCTGACCTTGAGGCAGCGCTTGCCGACGTCACTGAAGACGACGCCGCCGCAGAGGCTGAGGCTGATGCCACCGCCGATGCTGCGGAGGAAACCGGCAACGGCCTCGAGGCGCAGCTCGCCGAGCGAACTGAAGATTTGCAGCGTCTGAACGCGGAGTACACCAACTACCGTCGCCGCACCGAGCGCGAGCGTCAAGCTGTCATCGAGACTTCCAAGGCCAAGGTCCTGGCAGAATTCCTGCCTATCCTTGATGACCTAGAACTCGCACGTCAGCACGGTGACCTCGAAGCAGGTCCTTTGAAGGCAATCGCGGACAAGCTGATCGGCGTGCTGGATAAGAACAACCTCGTGGCCTTCGGCGCAGAGGGCGATGCCTTCGACCCAGAGATCCACGAAGCCGTTCAGGATCTGTCTAACGGTGGCGAGCAGGCAGTGGGAACTGTCCTTCGTCGCGGCTACAAGGTCGGCGAGAAGCTGGTGCGCACCGCGATGGTGATCATCGCAGATGCACCTAGCGCGACCGACGCTTCCGCGGACGGTACGGGCGGTAGCGATACCGCGAACTCGGAATCTGATTCCGAATAGGGTGAGGTGGCGTCAGGGTCTTATACCTTGGCGTCATTTCAGTCAGTAGCCCAGAAGCTGGCAGCCCCGGAGCGCGGGGCCGCACTGACTCTTGGCCGCTTTTAGAACACTTAAATAGAATTAGAACAACTTTTTTAGAAGCTCTAGCCCCCTAAAATCCACCGCAGTGGTGGTTTCAAGAAAGGAGGGGATGCCCAGTGAGCGCTAAACCCGAATGGGCAGACAAAGATTACTATGCGGATCTGGGGGTCTCCTCTTCCGCGTCAGCAGAAGAGATCAAGCGCAGCTACCGCAAGCTAGCGCGTGAGAATCACCCGGACACTAACCCCGATAACCCCGCGGCAGCAGAGAAATTTAAGCGTGTTGCCGAAGCCTATGACGTGCTTTCCGACGCCACGACGCGCAAGGAATACGACCAGTTTAAGGCCATGGTCCGCAGCGGCGGTGGGTTTGGACGGATGGGAGGCGCCGGCTTTCCCGGCGGGTTTCGATCTTCGCACATGGGTCAAGGAGCGGCGGAAGAATTCGACCTCTCCGACATCTTCGGAGGACGATCGACTGGAGGAGCGTCTCAAGGCGGCGGTTTTGGGGATATCTTCGGTGGCGTTTTCAACCGCGGCGGTAGTGCTGGCCACACAGCTCGGCCGTCGCGGGGGGCCGACGTCGAAACGGAAATAACCCTCGAGTTCCGCGAGGCCGCAAAGGGCACCACGATTCCTCTGCAACTCACGGGTGAAGCTCCGTGCACCACCTGTCACGGTTCCGGTTCTAAGTCCGGTAAGACCTCACAGTGCAAGAACTGCAAGGGCACCGGATTTTCCTCCGAAAACCGCGGGGCCTTCGCCTTCTCCGCGCCATGCACGGAGTGTGGCGGCACGGGCCAGAAGATCGAGGACCCCTGCACTGACTGCAACGGCTCTGGTACGGTCCATCGAACCCGTTCGATTACCGTCCGCATCCCTGCTGGCGTCATTGATGGCCAGAAGGTCCGCTTGGCGGGCCAGGGTGAGGCTGGCCCCAACGGCACACCGGCCGGCGACCTCTTCGTCGCCGTCAAGGTAAAGCCGGACAAGGTCTTCACACGGGAGGGCGACGACCTGCACGTCACCGTGCCGGTATCCTTCGCCGAACTGGCGTTGGGCGACACCATTACTGTGCCGACCCTCGATTCCCCGGTCCGTGTCAAGGTTCCCGCGGGCACCTCAGACAGACGGACGTTGCGCGTGCGCAACCGCGGCGTCGCCAAGCGTGGCGGCAAGTCCGGTGACCTTCTAGTTACGGTCCAAGTGACCGTGCCAACGAATCTCGATGGCGCAGCAACCAGCGCTTTGCGCACTTACGCGCAGGCTGAACGGGACTCGGGCTTCGATCCGCGCGCTGGCTGGGAGGGCAACGTCTCCCACGGTAGTGCCGCGGGCAGCGCTTAAAGGAGGCAACGATGAGCAAGGAAAACCAGGCAGGCACCAAGGCGGTCTACGTGATTTCCGTTGCCGCCGAGCTCTCCGGTATGCATGCACAAACCCTGCGCACCTATGACCGCATCGGGCTCGTTTCGCCCGCTCGTACCCAGGGCGGCGGACGCCGTTACTCTGACCGGGACATCGAGTTGCTGCGCAAGATTCAGGTCCTCTCGCATGACGAAGGCGTGAACTTGGCAGGTATCAAGTCGATTATCGAGCTCACCGAGGAGCGCGACCAGCTAGAGGCCGAGCGCGATTCTTTGCTCGCCGAGGTGCAACAACTGCGCGAGCAGGCAGGCATGCGCCAACCGCGCGGCGAACTCGTGCACGTTCCGCGGTCCACCTCAGTTGTGATGTGGACGCCGCGGCGAAACCGTCGCCGAAGCGAAGCAGGAAACGATTAGAACTACCCCCGCTATCTGGATTGGATATAAATCCGGTTACCGGGGTTTTTCTGTATTCAGTAGAACCAGGATGGCAGCTCATTAACCCCGTTGTGAAGATTTGAGGCAAGAAAACAACAACATTTTGCAAAGCTTGTTATGATGGCAGCCAGAAATTGTGGGATGTCACACATTCTCCAACAGGGGTGACGTCACGCAGTTACACACAGCAACCCAACCTGTTGAAAAGAAAGGCTTCACCATGACCCACTACGCAAATCCCGGTACCGAAGGCGCTATCGTCAACTTCCGCGAGCGTTATGACAACTACATTGGCGGCGAATGGGTACCTCCGGTCGACGGCGAGTACATGGACAACATCACGCCGGTCACTGGTGAGGTCTTTTGCCAGGTAGCCCGCGGTAAGGAAGCCGACATCAACCTGGCTATCGACGCTGCGGAGAAGGCCTTCGAAACCTTCGGCAAGACCACTCCGGCTGAGCGCGCGCTGCTCCTGCACCGTATTGCGGATCGCATCGAGGAAAACCTCGAGAAGATCGCCGTGGCCGAGACCTGGGAGAACGGCAAGGCGGTGCGCGAGACCCTCGCGGCGGACATCCCACTCGCCGTCGATCACTTCCGCTACTTCGCTGGCGCCATTCGTGCGCAGGAAGGCCGCCTTTCGCAGATCGACCAAGACACCGTGGCTTATCACTTCCACGAGCCGCTTGGCGTCGTGGGGCAGATCATTCCGTGGAACTTCCCGCTGCTCATGGCCGCTTGGAAGATCGCGCCTGCCCTGGCCGCCGGCAATACCATCGTCATGAAGCCAGCCGAGCAGACCCCGGCGTCCATTCTTCTGCTCATCGATATCATCGGTGACCTTCTCCCCAAGGGCGTGCTCAACATTGTCAACGGCATTGGTGAGGAGGCCGGAACGGCCCTGTCCGGCTCCGATCGCATCGCCAAGATTGCGTTCACCGGCTCCACCCCAGTGGGCAAGATCATCAACAAGGCCGCAGCTGACAAGGTCATCCCCGTCACCCTCGAGCTGGGCGGCAAGTCCCCGTCCATCTTCTTCGCGGACATCATGGACAAGGATGACGCCTACCTCGAGAAGTGCGTCGAAGGCTTCGTGATGTTTGCGCTCAACCAGGGCGAGGTGTGTACCTGCCCGTCGCGTGCGCTCATCCACGAAGACATCGCGGACAAGTTCCTCGAGCTGGCTGTCGAGCGCGTCAAGAAGATCAAGATCGGGCACCCGCTCGACACCGAGACCATGATGGGCGCGCAGGCCTCCCAGGAACAGATGGAAAAGATTTCCGAGTACCTGGAAATCGGCCCGAAGGAGGGCGCGGAGACCCTCGTCGGCGGCAACGTGAACAAGGTCGAAGGCCTCGAGAACGGTTACTACATCGAGCCGACCGTGTTCAAGGGCACCAACGACATGCGCATCTTCCGTGAGGAAATCTTCGGCCCGGTGCTCTCTGTGGCTACGTTCAAGACCTTCGAGGAAGCCATCCAGATTGCAAATGACACAAACTTCGGCCTCGGCGCCGGTGTCTGGTCGCGCCACCAGAACACCTGCTACCGCGCGGGCCGCGAGATTCAGGCGGGCCGCGTGTGGGTCAACCACTACCACGTCTACCCAGCGCACAGCGCATTCGGCGGCTACAAGGAGTCCGGCATCGGCCGTGAGAACCACCTCATGATGCTGGCCCACTACCAGGAGACCAAGAACATGCTGGTGTCCTACTCTGAGGAGCACGCTGGTCTCTTCTAAGTCTCTCGTTTCGAGCAGCTGCTGCTTGGGTTAGCGCCGAGCAATCCTTCCTAGGCCCCGCAAGAATGCGGGGTCTTCGAAGTATGAGCTGTGGTCACCGGGCAGACGGTTAGCCCCTGGCAGGGGTGTGGCGCCGAAGGCCGCGGAGCTCGGGTCCGGGCCGTGGATTCCACCGCCTGGGCCTGTGGTGGTGCCGATGGGATCGTGCGCGTTTGTCGACGCCCATGTGCGCGCTCTTAGCTCGCTAGCTGTTGCGGCATCGGTGCCGGGGCTGCCGACGAAGACCACGTCATCCGCAACGTTGTCGGCGCGCACTGCCTTTCCCGCCACCACAGAACCGTAGGAATAGCCCACGATTATTCGCTGCGCGCTAGGAAAGCGCTGGCCCACGGCGCGCTGGAAGCGCTGTAAATCCTGCGCGCCGCGTGTAGCTGGTGCCTCGTGCAGTGCCCCGCTTAGGTTGCGTGGCGCGGAGTATCCCATCCACGCCACGGCTGGACCGCCGGTCGCGTGCGCGATTGCCCGCGCGCGTTCGATGCCCCGCTGCCAGCCGCCGGGGTCCGAGGAACCAACGCCGCCGATAAACGTGGTGACGCTAGCGGCCGCGGTTCCCACCTTTGTCGGATCGACAAGCACCGCGACTCGGCCGGGACCTGCTTCGAGAATCTTTACGTCGGGATTGTTGGCGGCAAGGGCGGCTGCCTCCGGTGGGGCGGTGCTCAGTTGCATTTGGTGCAGGCTGTCTAAAGGCATCTCGGAGAAGTCTTCGAAGTAGTTGCCGCCCGGGGCGAGCTCCGGGGTGCATAGTGCATCGATTTGGGCGGCGCAGGCCCAGTCGAGGGCGTCAGCAAGAGCGTCAAGTGCATTCAACATTGTGCCCAGCTGATTGGACCACGGCTGGACCTCATCCATTCGGGTAAGCATGCCGATTGCCTGGGCGCGGAGTTCTTCGATGCGAGTAAGTAAGGGTTGGTAGCTCTCCAACACCAGTGCCGCGGCGCGCATGGCCTCGGCAGGAATCATGAGCTGGCCGGTGGTGGCCGAAAGCTGGCTCCGGGCGGCCTCCGCAAAGTCTCCGAAAATTGGCAGGCGTACCCAATTATCGAGCGAACCCTTAATAAATAAGTCGAGCTCAGCGCCTGAGTTGTGGAGGTGTCGTGCGCTCAGTGTGAGGCTTGCTGCACGATTCATTGCAGGCCCCCGTCCAGTGTCTGCGCCAGGTCTATGTCTAAATGCTGGGCATGGCCCAGGAATTGATCGAGGTTGTTAAGGGCGGCGTCGTGAAGCGCGGCGTTCTTGCTCAGCGTTGAATCCCACTTAGCCTGAATGCGGGCCAGCGCCGTTGCGGTGCGCGGGTACTCAGGCGGTGGGGGAGCCGTTGCGACGTGCCGGCGGCCAAGAAGGGAACTGACGGTGGAACGGGCGGAATCTGCGATAAAGAAGTTCATAAACCCAGCCTTGCGGAAGATGTCAAGGATTTTCCATACCCAAATTCTCTGCGAGGGCAGATCTGTGGATAACTCATCGCGACTTGCGCTATTTTGGGTAGTCATGTTGGTAGCTGCAGTGCAAATTCAGACCGGCGGAGACATCGAGGAGAACCTCGAGTTGGCCGTGGAGAAAATCCGTGAGGCCGCGGAAGGCGGCGCGCAGCTCATCGTGCTGCCGGAGGCTACCTCCCAAGCTTTCGGAGCGGGTCGCCTCGACAAGCAGGCACAGGGGCTCGACGGCAACTTCGTGACCACCATTCGTGCGGTGGCGCAGCAGCTCGGTGTCACCGTGGTGCTGGGCATGTTCAGCCCAGCGGACACCGTTGAGCGTGATGGCAAGACCATCAACCGCGTCACCAACACGGCCTTGATCGCTGGCCCCGATATCTTGGGCGGTTACGAGAAGATTCACACCTACGACGCCTTCAATTACAAGGAATCCGACACGGTGCGCCCGGGTGAGGCGCTTGTGGCTTTCGACGTCGCCGGCATCACCGTAGGCGTGGCAATCTGCTACGACATCCGCTTCCCAGAGCAGTTCAAAGAGCTGGCTCGCCAAGGCGCCCAGGTCATCGTGGTGCCTACGAGCTGGGCTGATGGCCCGGGCAAGCTCGACCAGTGGCGCCTGCTCAGTGCGGCGCGCGCGTTGGATTCCACCTCGTACATCGTCGCGGCGGGTCAAGCCCGCCCGGGTGGCAAGGAAAAGGCCGGTGAGGATTCTGGCCCCACCGGCATTGGTCACTCCGTTGTCGTGGCACCTGACGGCACCCGCGTAGTTGAAGCCGGCTACGAACCGGAGATCATCTATGCCGAAATTGATGCCGATCTCGTGGAGGAGACGCGCAAGGCAATCCCTGTGCTCGAGGCTTAAGGCTCGCCCACCACGCTATTGCTTTGTCCACTCGGACTTTTTCCATGCGGCCCATGCGTCCCAGTCCTCCCAGCCGTCGAGATCGGCTGCGGAAGCTGCCCACTCATGTCCGCGCTGCCAGGACGTTTCTTCGATGTGCTCAGCTGGGACCCCGTGGTTGAGCAGCGCTTCGCGGGAAACCTCCACGCGGTCGGCTGGGCCAACCAGGATGAAGCGCTTGCGCTTAGCTGCCGTGCCCTCGTGCAGGAGGACAGCCTCCATAGGGTCTTCGGTGGACTCCACGCTAAAGCCCTCCGCCTGAGGCTGCGCGCCCAGCAACCACGGGTCTTGGGCGCTACGCGCGATGCAGTGCAGCGACAGTCGCGGTGCAAGGGCTTGGACGTTGGCTTGGAAATGCGTGTCGTAGTGCTCGCCCGGGGAGGGCATCACGCTGTAGATGCTGAGTCCTGCGGGAAGGTCATTGGAGTTCAAGCAATCCAGCAGCGCTGCGCGTGCGGCCGCCCAGCCGGTTCCGAAGCTAATCAAGGCGGTACCTGCTTGGCCTGCTTGCGAAGCAGCTTTGGTACGCAGCTCAAGCGGCTCGCCGGCAGGCGCGCCCAAAGTCCACCAGTCCCCAGGTTTGGCCTTGGCCAGCATGGAGGAGGCGTCGCCAGCTAGCGCCACGTGGAAGGTCAGCTGCCCGGTCGCATCGGCGGGGTGGGCTGGAGTGAGCATGCGCCATGTGCCGGGCAGCAGCTGCGAGGTGACGGGAAAGTGCTGGCCGGTTTGGTAGTCAATGGGAGCGCCGGATTCCACCCGGATGATGGCGGTCTTGCGGTTGGGGTGCTCGACCGCCACGACCTGGGCGCTGTGTGCGGGGGCGATGCCGGCGACGTCGTCAGCATGCGCTGCCTCCGCCATGGCTTGGCACACCATGTGGAGGGCGCGAGTGGCCACCTGCTGTTGGTGGCTGGTGAGCGCTAGGGCTTCGAAGCCTTTAATGAGGGAAGCTTCGAACTTGGGATAGATTTCCGGTGGGAAGCCGTGGCGGCGGTGCTCGCGGCCGAGTTGCTTGATGCGCTCGAGGGTTTCCGCAGGCACTGTGCCGTCGTCTTCAGCGGCGTCGAGTACCCAGGCCACGGCCGGGCCGAGCGCTGGGTGCGTATCGCGCATGGACAGGGCGAAAATCTGGCGTGACTCCGCCACGGTGGCGAAGAAGTGCTCGTGCACCGCGTCGCGGTAATCGTCGGCGTGTCTGCGTACGTGTTCGCCCAATTCCTTCATGTCAGTCAATCCTACTTGGGGCGTTGGTCGTTCGGGATCCAACCGAGTTCCGGCGCTACGTGCTTGGCAAAGCTTTCCAGGATGCGCACGTTTACGTCCAAGCCCATGGTGGTGGGCACCGTGATGAGGAGCGTATCGGCGGCCATGATTGCCGGATCAGCCTTGAGCTGTTCAATCAGCTTGTCCGGCTCGGCGGCGTAGGTGCGGCCGAAGGTGGAGGCGCCAACCTCCGGCAGGAAGCCCACCTGGTCGTGCCCGGTGGCCTGCATGCCGAAGCGCTGCATATCTGCGCCATCGACGATGGGGAAGATGGAACGCGAGACAGAAACGCGCGGGGTCCAGTCGTGGCCAGCTTCCTTCCATGCGGCGCGGAAGCGGTTGATCTGGTCCACCTGAATCTCGCCGAGAGTCTCAGCGGAGGTTTCCGAAACGAGGGTGGAGGACATAAGGTTTACGCCATCCTTGGCGGCCTGCTCCGCGGTGTGGTGCGTGCCAGAACCCCAGAAGATGTTCTTGCGCAGCTCAGGGGAGTGTGGGAAGACCGGTAGCTGGGAACCCGGCTGATACATGTTGGGGTACTGGTTCTCCAGTGGGGCGGCGGTGGCCATGCCATAGCCGTCGATGGCGGCCATGAACTTTTCGAAGTTGGCGCGGGCCAAGTCCGCGCCGTTGGGGGCCTCGGAACTGTAGCCGAAGGACTCCCAGCCGCGGTCGGCTACCTCGGGAGCGCCGCGGGAGACACCCAAGGCCACGCGGCCGCGTGCGATTTGGTTCAGGGAGGCTGCTTCCTCTGCCAGGTACAGCGGGTTTTCGTAGCGCATATCGATAACGCCGGTGCCGACCTCGATGTGCTTGGTGGAACCCGCCACTGCGCCCAGGAGCGGCATCGGCGCGGAGGCTTGCGGCACGAAGTGGTGGACGCGGAAGGAGGCGTTGTTGACGCCGATTTCGTCCGCGGCTTGTGCAAGGTCGAGGTGGATCTTGGCCATGTCCTCGGCCGAGGGGCCGCGCTGTCCGCCGAAGGCGTAATGACCAAAGCTTAGAAAGCCGAATGCTTTCATATCTAACTCCCTAATTTTATTGACGTAACAACAAAAAGGTTAACACTTTTAGCTTGAAGCGTCGAGTGTGCGGAGAGCTTACACGGCAGCCCGCGCCGCGAGCCCGGCCTGACCGGCGCCGATGACGGCGAGGTGAAAGTGGGGCTGTGGGATGCCGGCGTTCGAATTTACTCTCGCCACTGTAATACCTAGGAGGGGTAAGCTTGTTGGGCAATGATTGAATTCGACAACGTCTCGGTCCAGTATCCGAGAGCCCCGACCCCCGCGGTGGAGAGCTTTTCCTATGCCCTGCAGCCGCGCAAGACCACCATTCTGGTAGGCCCTTCAGGCTGTGGGAAGACCACCCTTTTAAGGTTGGTTAACCGGATGGTGGAGCCATCCCAAGGTCGAGTGCTTATCGATGGCATTCCTGTGGTCGAACGCGATGCTGTGCATCTGCGCAGGTCAATTGGTTATGTAATGCAGAACTCCGGGCTTCTGCCGCACTTTACGGCGCTAGACAACGTGGCCGCGGTGGCCAGGCTGAGTGGGGCCACTAAAAAGCAAGCGCGGGAACAGGCGGCCCAGTGGCTGGAGCGAGTCCACGTCGCCTCCGAATTCTTCGACCGCTACCCAGGTGAGCTCTCCGGCGGCCAAGCACAACGCGTGGGCGTGGCCCGTGGCCTCGTGGCCAACCCCGACATCGTGCTGATGGACGAGCCTTTCGGCGCTGTTGATCCAGTGGTGCGCCGCGAGTTGCAGCGTGAGGTCCTGCAGCTGCAGGAGGACATCGGCAAGACCATCCTCATGGTCACCCATGACGTTGATGAGGCATTTTTGCTTGGCGACGACGTGGTGCTCCTCGGAGAGCGCGCCCACATCCGTCAGCACGGCAAAGCGGAGCAATTCATTACGAGCCCCGCCAGCACCGAGGTTGAGCACTTCGTGGGGTTGGAAGCTAAGCGCCTCCATGTTGAGACCTGCGACGGGCGCAAGGTGTTGGTGGGCGAAGACGGAACGGTGGCCGGAATATTGGCGGATGGTCCCGCATGAAGTGGGACTGGTTAAGCAGCAACTTTTCGCGCTTGGTGGAGCTGGGCATCGCGCACGCTAACTTGGCGTGGCCGCCTATCCTGCTTGCTTTGCTGGTGGCGCTGCCAATTGGCTGGGTGGCGCACCGCTACCGGCGAATTCGCGAGATTGTCGTGGGCCTGAGCAGCGCGCTCTACATCATTCCTTCGTTGGCGCTGTTCATCTTGCTGCCTTTGGTTATTGGAACTTCGGTGTTGTCGTCACTCAACGTGATCATCGCGATGACACTGTACGGGCTGGCCTTGCAAGTGCGCTCCACGGCGGATTCCTTCGACACCGTCCCAGCGGCGGTGGCTTCTGCGACGACCGCGATGGGATACTCGCCGCTGCAGCGAGTGTTCCAGGTGGAGCTACCCCTTGCAGGACCTGGCATTATCGCCGGCCTGCGCGTGGTCTCTGCCTCGACGATTTCGCTCATCTCAGTGGGTGCACTGGTGGGCGTGCACTCTTTGGGCACGCTTTTTACCGAAGGGTTCCAGCGCAACTTTCCCACGCAGATCATCGCGGGTTTTGTAGGTACCGTGTTGCTCGCTGTGCTCTTTGACCTGCTGCTTGTCCTTATCGGGCGTGTGCTGCTGCCCTGGGCTAGGAAAGCGTCATGAACTTTCTTCTAGAGGCCTTTTCATTCATCGCTGATGGCGCGAATTGGAGCGGTGCAAATGGGTTGGGGCAGCGCCTGTTGGCACACTTGGGCTATACCCTAGCGGCAGTGACAATCGCAGCCGTCGTCGCTTTGCCCTTGGGTGTCCTGATGGGGCACACGCGTCGCGGCGTGAACGGCGTCGTTGCTGTGTCGGGCGCATTGCGCGCGTTGCCTTCTTTGGGTCTGCTGACCTGGCTGACCCTGGAGTTTAGTTTCGGGGTGCGCATTCCCGTAATTCCGGCGATTGTAACGCTCGTCATTTTAGCTATCCCGCCGATGCTGGCGGGTACAGTTACCGGCGTGATGGCCATTCCGCGCGGGGTGGTGGACTCGGCCCGAGCTGCGGGATTTAGCGAATCGGACATTGTGCGGCAGGTGGAGCTGCCGCTTGCCGCGCCTTCCATCGTGGGCGGCATACGCTCTGCGGCGGTCCAGGTGCTGGCCACCGCGACCATCGTGGCTTATATCGGGTTGTCTGGGCTGGGCCGCTACCTCATTGATGGCTTGGCGCTGCGTGACTACCCGCAGATGCTTGTCGGCGCACTCATGGTGGCTCTTTTGGCATTAGCTGTCGACGGTGTCTTGGCGCTGTGCCAGCGATTGCTACGCCCGAATACGGGCATGCGGAACTAAGTCTGTGGCCGGAGGTAGCTACAAGAGTTGGACGCTGAGGAGGCATATAAAGAAGGCATGACGGAATGAATCTGGGTACCGTGGAGTTAGCGCAGTTAAAAACTCAACAGTTTTTGTCGCTACGTCTAGATACAACGCTCCTTACTCCCTAGCCCGGAAGGTATGTCTCATGCGCTCATTTTCACTTCTTCACTCTGGCCTGCAGCGCGGTACCTTGCATCGCGGCGTGGCCGCGGTTTGTGCAGCTGTCACCAGCGCGGCCCTTCTGGCGTCGTGTAGCTCCGCGGATCCTACGGCGGAGCCGGGGGCGTCGGAAAGCGCCGGCGATAGCAAGACCATCGTCATCGGTACCGCAAACTTCCCAGAGTCCGAGATCTTGGGCCAACTGTGGGCCGCGACCTTGGAGGACGCAGGCTTCGATGTCGAAGTGAAGTCCGGGATTGGTTCCCGCGAGATTTATATGAAGGCCCTAGAAGAGGGAACTGTGGACATTGTGCCGGAATACACCGGCAACTTGGCGCAGTTCTACAAGGCGAAACTTCCTAGCGGGGCTGATGAGCAGAAGGTTTATGAGGCACTCGAAGGCGTGCTGCCCGAAGCGCTTGCCGCTGGCGCATTCGCCCCCGCGGAATCGAAAGACGCCTATCATGTGACGCCTGAGGTAGCGAAGAAATACAAGCTAGCTTCCCTCGCTGACCTGAAGAACTTGGACGAGATTAAGCTGGCGGGAAACCCGGAGCTTGCGGAGCGTCCGTACGGCCCACGCGGACTCAGTCAAACCTATGGCGTGGACGAGGACAAGTTCACCATGCACGCAATTTCCGATGGTGGCGGCCCGCTGACTATTGCGGCGCTTTTGGAGGGTGAGGCCAACGTAGCAGATATTTACACCACCTCGCCCATCCTGGATCGTGATGGCAAAGAGGTAAAACTTGTGCGCCTGGAAGATCCCCAGAACCTGGTGGCCCCGCAGAACGTTGTACCTGTCTACCGCAGTGCGGATGTTCCGCAAAAGGCAGTGGAGGCACTCGATAAGTTTGATGGAAACTTAAAGACTGAAGACCTTGTAGCGATGAACTTAAGAAATTCCGGTAATGAGAAGGCGGGGCCGGCTGCTATCGCCCGCGATTTTATTGACGCGTCTTAAAATTTTCCCTTATTTGGAGACGATTTTTCAATTCCTTCCTGACTTCCTGATTACCTGCACCGGCGCAAACTGGAATGCCTACGCGGACTTGACCTCCGGGAGCGCGCTGAACATATTTATGATTCGTTTCCTGAGGATGCTTTCCTAATCTCGCGTACATCGGCAATGCCTGTGGCGTATATCGACATGGCTGTTTCGCGCCCAGTGCTTCTGCCGATACTTGTGTTTAACGTGGGAAAGGGCGGGCAGTGAGCTCGTAGTACGGCGACCTAGCTCTACTCTTGCGGTTTTCTCCCAATTTTCGGGGAAGGCCGCATTTCTTATGCATTGTGGTTGCACAGGGCGGCTCTGCACCCGGCATTCAAAACTTGAGTCTGGTACGCTCAGGCGGGAAAATGGAAAAATTTGAAGTTGAGTGGAACAAACTCAACTTTATGTGCGTTGAGATAAGTAGCAGCGAAGGAAAAGTCCTTCGAGCTGTGGAAACATAACAAATCTAACTTCACAAACTCCGACTTAACTTCCAAGGAGGAAGCCATGAGTGCTTTCAACCCCACCACCAAAACCCAAGAGGCCCTGCAGCAAGCGCTGCAGACCGCCTCGTCCAATGGCAACCCGGACATCCGCCCGGCCCACCTGCTCGCTGCAATCCTTAGCCAAGAAGATGGCATTGCGGCCCCAGTCCTGAAGGCCACTGGCGTGGACCCGGAGACCGTCCTCAAGGAAGCGCGCGGCCTTGTTGATTCCTACCCCAAGGCTGAGGGCTCTGGGATGGCGAATCCCAACTTTAACCGCGACGGGCTCAACGTCCTGACCCGCGCGCAGGAGCTCGCCGGCGAGCTCGGTGATGAGTACGTCTCCACCGAGGTGCTGCTTGCAGCTATCGCAGGGTCCAAGACGGATGCTGCTGAGCTGCTTACCTCACGCGGCGCTACTTTCGACGCCCTCAAGGGCGCTTTCCCCTCCGTGCGCGGTGCGGCCAAGGTGACCTCTGAAAATCCCGAAGAACAGTTCCAGGCACTTGAGAAGTACGCCACCGACCTGACCGCTCGTGCGCGTGAAGGCAAGATCGACCCGGTCATCGGCCGTGACCAGGAAATCCGCCGCGTGGTTCAGGTCTTGAGCCGCCGCACCAAGAACAACCCGGTCCTCATCGGTGAGCCCGGTGTTGGTAAGACCGCCATTGTTGAAGGCCTGGCCCGTCGCATTGTGGCTGGTGACGTACCTGAGTCCCTCAAGGGCAAGACCTTGCTGAGCCTGGATTTGGGCTCGATGGTCGCCGGTGCGAAGTACCGCGGTGAATTCGAGGAGCGCCTCAAGGCTGTCCTCGATGAGATTAAGGCTTCCGACGGCCAGATCATCACCTTCATCGACGAGTTGCACACTATCGTCGGCGCAGGCGCCACGGGTGAAGGCTCGATGGACGCCGGCAACATGATTAAGCCGATGCTGGCTCGTGGTGAGCTGCGCCTCGTGGGCGCAACCACCCTCGACGAGTACCGCAAGTACATCGAGAAGGATGCTGCGCTTGAGCGCCGCTTCCAGCAGGTTTATGCCGCTGAGCCTTCCGTCGAGGACACCGTTGGTATCTTGCGTGGCCTGAAGGAGCGCTACGAGGTGCACCACGGTGTGCGCATCATGGACTCCGCGTTGGTTGCTGCGGCCGAGCTGTCGAACCGCTACATCACCAACCGCTTCCTGCCAGATAAGGCAATCGATCTCGTGGACGAGGCTGGGTCCCGCCTGCGCATGGAAATTGACTCCTCCCCGCAGGAGATCGACGAACTCGAGCGCGTGGTCCGTCGTATGGAAATCGAGGAGCTGGCGCTCAAGAAGGAGACCGATGCTGCCTCCCAGGATCGACTTTCCAAGCTGCAGCAGGAGCTGGCTGACGAGCGCGAGAAGCTCGGTGAGCTTAAGGCTCGCTGGGTCAACGAGAAGAAGGCTATCGATGAGGTCCAGCAAGCGAAGGAAGAGCTCGAGGACCTGAAGCGCCAGGCTGAGATCGCAGAGCGCGACGGTGACTACGAGTTGACTTCCGAGCTGCGTTACGGCCGCATTCCGGAGCTGGAGAAGCAGGTTGCCGACGCTGAGATTCGCGCCAACGCACAGGCCAACACCATGCTGACCGAGGAAGTCACCCCGGACACCATCGCTGAGGTCGTCTCCGCATGGACCGGCATCCCGGCTGGCAAGATGCTGCAGGGCGAGACCCAGAAGCTGCTCAACATGGAGGCCGAGCTGGGCCGCCGCGTGGTGGGTCAGAAAGAAGCGGTCAAGGCCGTCTCCGATGCCGTGCGCCGCGCTCGCGCGGGCGTTGCTGACCCGAACCGCCCGACCGGTTCCTTCCTCTTCTTGGGCCCGACGGGCGTTGGTAAGACAGAGCTGGCCAAGGCTCTGGCTGACTTCCTCTTCGACGATGAATCCGCCATGGTCCGCATCGATATGTCTGAGTACGGCGAGAAGCACTCCGTTGCGCGTCTTGTCGGTGCCCCTCCGGGATACGTTGGCTACGATGCCGGCGGCCAGCTCACGGAGGCCGTGCGTCGCCGCCCGTACACGCTCGTGCTTTTTGACGAAGTGGAAAAGGCGCACCAAGACGTCTTCGACGTTCTGCTGCAGGTCCTCGATGAGGGCCGCCTGACCGACGGGCAGGGCCGCACCGTGGACTTCCGCAATACGGTCATCATCCTGACCTCGAACCTCGGTGCTGGTGGCACCAAGGAGGAGGTCATGGAGGCCGTCAAGCGCAACTTCAAGCCGGAGTTCATCAACCGTCTCGATGATGTGGTGATGTTCGAGTCCCTGTCCTCCGAGCTGCTGGCCGGCATCGTCGACATCCAGCTCGATGCTCTGGCATCGAGGTTGCAAGGCCGTCGCCTCAACCTGCAGGTTTCCGATGCCGCCAAGCTGTGGCTCGCGGAGCGCGGCTACGACCCAGCTTATGGTGCCCGTCCGCTGCGCCGCCTAGTACAGCAGGCCATCGGCGACCAGCTGGCTCGCCAGTTGCTGGCTGGCGACGTCCTCGACGGCGACACCGTCCACGTCGATGTCGCTGAAGGCGGCGAGAGCCTCGAGCTCAAGGCACTCGGCTAAACGAAGTCGCGCGCACAACGCGCCTAAGTAGTAGCTAAACCAGGCACTGGAAGCCGCTGCAGCGGGGAAGACTCCATATAAGGAGCCTTCCCCGTGACGAGGAAATCTCGCGTGGTTGGGAGTTCCCGCATGGGCGGCCCCTCGGCAGGAAACTCCGCGTGCCCTTAGAATCAGGGACATGAGCAATTTGGTTTCTCCGAGCGAACTCCAACAATCCATCTATCGCGGCGACCGCGTCGCAGTTCTGGCATCCCTATGGGCTCCCGGTGAAGGGGAGGCCTACAACCAGTTCACGTCCCTCCACATTCCTACGGCTCAGTTTGCCGAAGCCGCATACTCCTTCGTTGGCCTTCCAGGTTCCAAGGTGGGTCGTAACCCGCTTGTTAACCCGGAGCGTCTTCAGGAAAGCTGCGAGGAATGGGGCCTGCGCCCTGATTGGCAGATCGTGGTCTACGACGAGGGCCGTGGTCTCTTCTCTGCCCGCGCATGGTGGACCCTGCGCTGGGCAGGCTTTAAGAACGTTCGCATGCTCGACGGTGGCCTAGCCAACTGGCGTCGCCAGGGCTTTAATACATTGACCGGCCCGGGCAACCTGGGCCTAGCCACCGAAGTTGAGATCGTCCCAGGCTCGATGCCTACCGCGACTATCGAGGATGTCAAGGCACACGACGGCCTTCTCATCGACTCCCGCACAGCTAACCGCTTCGCTGGCCGCCGCGAGCACCTTGACCTCAAGGCTGGCCACATCCCAGGCGCTGTGAACCTCCCTGAGCGCTTGTTCCACAACCCGGATCGGACCATCAAGAGCGACGAGGAAATCCTCGACATCCTCGATGCTGCCGGAATCACGCAGGACAACGTCCAGGACGCAATCATCTACTCGGGCTCCGGCAACCACTCCGCACTGACAATCGGCATCCTGGAGAACCTCGGTTTCACTGGCCTGCGCCACTTCGTCGGCGGTTGGTCCCAGTGGTCAGCTAATCCGGACAACCCAATCGAGCGCGGCGACCGCACCCACGTCTAAAAGCCAGCGCGCCAGCTCACGCACCCCAAGACTTCCTACTAAAGTCTTGGGGTGATGCCTTATCTAATCATTCTCCTCGCTCTTGCCTGCGGCGTCGCGGGCGTTGCCATCCTGCTTATAGAAAAGCGTCAACGTTCCGCTCAGCTTGGCGGCGTACCTACCCCTAATATCCCTGCCATCGAGACTGCCGAACCGGAAGCGCCGGAAAACCACCAGACCGCAACTCCAGCCCCGGTGGCGGCTCCGCATCCAGAACCTGAACCAGCCCCTGCCGCCAATATCGAGCCAGAACTGGCCGCCGAGCCGGTTGCCGAATCGGCACCAGAACCCACGCCAGAGTCGGGCGGTGGCCGCTCCCATGCCACACGAGCTCGCAGCTTCGTGCCGGGCTCCATGCGCCGCGGCCGCAGGGCGTGGGGCGAAGAGCATGGTTTTGAGTACACCAAGCAGGACGATTACCTTGCCGATGAATGGATGCGCGGAGCCGCCGCTTTGGGCGCGGCGCCGAAGGACATCGTCGCAGGCTTCGTGCACGGCCACGAGATGCTGATGATGGACCTGGGCGGCATCAATGTCATGGCCATGCGCACTGGCGCTACCTCCGACATCGTGGTGGATTTCCGCCGCGTTGGGATTGAGGAGGAGTCAGCCTCGGAAGACCTATTCATGGTCGATGTAATCGAAGGCTTTGAAGTCTTCGCCACCGACGTGGGCGTGGGCAAGCGGCTCATCGATGAGCGCCTCGAAGTGGCGCTCCACCTCCTGCCCGCCGAAGTCACCGCTGTGTGGATGGAGTCCGAGTGGGTACTCGCGCAGACCACCAAACACGCACGTGCCGCGGAGTGGGACGCCATGCTCGCCCCCATGGCCAAGCTTGCCGACGTCGCGCGTGTCCTCCCGCCGCGTTCTTCCGCGGCGCAAGTCCTCCGCGTCGAGGAGCTCGACCCTAGCCGTGAGATCCCCGCCCCTCCGCAGGCAGAGCCGACCGGCCCCACCCTGGTCCCAGACCACGAGGAGATCCAGCGCCCGCACATCCAGCGGCCTGAGGAGCCTGTGGAGCTGCCCAGCCGCACGCGCAGCGAAGTCCGCGGCGTAGTTGACCACAGCGCACTTGGCGCTGATGAAGTCGACGCCATTGCTGATGGTCGCGAGCGCCCGCTGCCCGATAAAGCGCAGGCCCGTATGCGCCGCAACCTCAACCGCCGCTCGACCATCTTCGGTGACGAAGACTCGAACGAGTAGTCTTTAAATCGTCTAAACCTTAAAACCCCGCAAACAATCTAAAGCACTCAGCATTAACGCGAAGGAGCGCCATGAGCTTGGATTCACAGAAGAAGGCCCGTCTGGCAGAGCTGGTCAAGGAGCTCGCCGTTGTTCACGGCAAGGTCACCTTGTCCTCCGGTAAGGAAGCCGACTACTACGTCGACCTGCGCCGCGCGACCCTGCAGCATGAGGCTTCCCGCCTCATCGGCTCGCTGCTGCGTGAGCTCACCGCCGACTGGGATTACGTTGCCGTCGGTGGTCTGACCCTAGGCGCAGACCCGGTTGCTACCTCCGTGATGCACGCTGATGGTCGCGACATCGATGCCTTCGTCGTGCGCAAGGAAGCCAAGAAGCACGGCATGCAGCGCCGCATCGAGGGCTTCGACGTTGCAAGCCAGAAGGTGCTCGTTGTCGAAGACACCACCACCACGGGCAACTCCCCGCTGACCGCGGTGGCAGCACTGCGCGAGGCTGGCGCGGAGGTCGTCGGCGTGGCTACCGTCGTGGACCGCGCTACAGGTGCTGACAAGGTCATCGCTGAAGAGGGCTTGGAGTACCGCTACCTGCTGAGCTTGGAAGATCTTGACCTCGCCTAAGGAAGAACCCCGCGAGCGCTTGCAGGAGGAGACTTCTGCTAAGGGCCCTACCGAATGGAACGAAGGACGGCACGGAGTCGGCCCATGGGAAGGCCCGCTGCCGGAAGGTCCGCAGTACGATCCCGAGCTGCTTCGCGACGGCGATCACCGCAACGTGGTGGACGCCTACCGCTACTGGAGCAGGGAAGCTATTACCGCGGACATCGATAAGCGCAGGCATGCGCTCCACATCGCCATCGAGAACTTTGAGAATGACTCGAACATCGGCACCGTGGTCCGTACCGCCAACGCCTTTGCCGTGGATACCGTTCACATCGTGGGGCGTCGCCGGTGGAATCGCCGCGGCGCCATGGTGACTGACCGCTACCAACACCTGATGCACCATGCCACCGTCGCTGAGCTTCTGGAATGGGCGAGTGATAAGGGGCTTAGCGTTGTAGCGATCGACAACACTCCCGGCTGCGTTCCCCTTGAGACTGCGGAGCTTCCCGAGCGCTGCTTGTTACTGTTTGGCCAGGAAGGGCCTGGTGTCACCCAGGAGGCCCAGGACGCTGCGATGATGACGTGTTCCATCGCCCAATTTGGTTCGACGCGCTCGATTAATGCGGGCGTTGCAGCAGGCATTGCAATGCATGCCTGGATCCGTCAGCATGCTGACCTTGAGCAAGCTTGGTAAAAGCGTGGTAAACCACTATCCGGAATGGATAGGATGAAGTAACAAAAACATAATCGGGAGTGATTAACCAACTGTGGAAGAGACATGGGCTCACCGCGCTGACCTCGCGGAAACTGCCATCAATGATCGCCATGCGCAAGCCGTATGGTCAATCCCGCGTACCAATCTCGCGGTTGTTAGCTGGCCGCCGACGAGCAAGGAAAAGCTCTTCGTGCACTGGCACTATTGGTGGCAAGCTCACTATCTCGATTGCCTAGTCGATGCCGCGCTGCGTAACAACACCAAGGTACGTCGAGCCCGCATCGCGGACACCATGCGCGGTATCCGCCTGCGTAACCTTTCTCAGCTGACCAAAAATCGCTACTACGATGACAAGGCTTGGCTCGCACTCGCCATGGGGAGGGCGGAAAACCTCAAGAAGGTCAAGGTACACAAGCGCCTTGGCAGCTTGCAGCGCAACATTCGCGAAGGCGTTGACCCAACCATTGGTGTGCTGCCGTGGCGCGAAGGGGAGACCTTCCTCAACGTGCCGTCGAATGGCCCGGGCGCAATCATGTTGGCTCGCATGGGCCGCATCAACGAGGCCCGCCACATCGTGGACTGGATTTATGATCACCTCGTTGATGATGACGGATTCATCATGGACGGCATCCGCATGCGCATGGATGGTCCAGAGATTGTGAAGGCAATCCACCCGTACTGCCAGGGCGTCGTGCTGGGCGCGTGCTTGGAGATCGCGCTTGCACTGCGGGAAAAGGCTGGTCTGACCTCCCTCGAGCGCATCGATACCGTGCAAGAGGCCGAGCTGGCTGCGGACATGATGCACTACATCACCAGCATTCGTGGCTTGGTCCAAGCGGTGGCGACGGGCATGGCGACTCCTTCCGGAGTCATCAACTGGAAGACGGGCGATGGTGATGGTGGCCTGTTCAAGGGCATCCTCGTGCGCTACCTTGCCGACGTCGCGGTGCGCTTGCCCGGCGATTCCCCGGCCAACCGGGCAACCAAGAAGCTGGCGGCGCGCATGGTGGTGGCTTCTGCGGAGTCGGTGTGGGAGCATCGCTTGGAAGTTGATGGTCTGCCGATCTTCGGATCCGACTGGACTGCCGATGCCCGCCTGCCGCACAACTATGGATTCGGGCCTAATACCCTCGGCGAAAAGGTCGGAATCATCCGCGTCGCTGAGCGCGATTTGTCGGTCCAATTGTCCGGTTGGATGCTCTTGGAGGCCTGCGCGAGGGTCACAAAGTACCAATCTGAAGAAGGATAAAAACGCATTACAAGCGTACTATTTTGTGGTTTTGCCTGCTTATTGCATGAGGCTTGGAACGCGCTAGCCTGCGTTAACTAACCTCACAAAATTTGTCGCGGCGAAAACGGACAAAAACAGGCATACTTGGGAACTGGAACGTGATTCTCCGAAACACACAAAGGATGGAACTTCATGCCAATCGCAACTCCTGAGGTCTATAACCAGATGCTTGACACCGCCAAGAAGGGCGGCTTCGCATTCCCGGCTATCAACTGCACCTCCTCCGAGACCATCAACGCCGCACTCCGTGGCTTTGCCGAGGCAGAGTCCGACGGCATCATCCAGTTCTCCACCGGCGGCGCTGAGTTCGGCTCCGGTCTGTCCGTGAAGAACAAGGTTGCAGGCGCTCAAGCTCTGGCTGCTTTCGCTTACGAGGCAGCAAAGCACTATGGCATCAACGTTGCACTGCACACGGACCACTGCCAGAAGGAAGTTCTGGACGAGTACGTCCGCCCGCTCATCGCCATCTCCCAGGAGCGCGTTGACCGCGGCGAGCTGCCTCTCTTCCAGTCCCACATGTGGGACGGCTCCGCTATTCCAATCGACGAGAACCTCGTCATCGCACAGGAGCTGTTGGAGAAGGCACACAACGCAAACATCATCCTTGAGGTTGAGATCGGCGTCGTTGGCGGCGAAGAGGATGGCGTTCAGGCTAAGGCTGGCGCAAACCTCTACACCTCCACCGAGGACTTTGAGAAGACCGTCGACGCACTGGGCACCGGTGAGAAGGGTCGCTACCTGCTGGCTGCTACCTTCGGCAACGTTCATGGCGTCTACAAGCCAGGCAACGTGAAGCTGCGCCCAGAGGTTCTTGATGAGGGCCAGAAGGCTGCCGTCAAGAAGCTTGGCCTGGATGAGAACGCTCAGCCGTTCGACTTCGTCTTCCACGGTGGCTCTGGCTCTGAGAAGGAGAAGATTGAGCAGGCTCTGTCCTACGGCGTTGTGAAGATGAACGTTGACACTGACACCCAGTACGCGTTCACCAACCCAGTTGCTCGCCACATGTTCGAGAACTACGACGGAGTCTTCAAGATCGACGGCGAGGTCGGCAACAAGAAGGTTTATGACCCACGCTCCTACATGAAGAAGGCTGAGCAGTCCATGGCTGACCGTGTTGTCGAGGCCTGCACCGACCTGCACTCCGTGGGCAAGACCGTTTCCAAGTAAGGCTGACCGCCAAACCCACACCACACAGAGCCGTTCCTCCACACCCCGCAGCCGCAGGGAGGGAGGAGCGGCTTTGCTGCGTTTAGCGTCAAAGAATGCCCCGGCAAAGTTCCTGGCAAAGTCCCTGGCCAAAATCCTCGCCCGAATCAAGACCGGTATCAAAACCCAAATGGTGAGGTCACCGTGCAACAAAAGGGACTAGTGTAAGCCAATGGGGCAAATGGGAACCGCAAATGGTGAGATCAGCTCACCATCTAGAGCGAACCCAGCCACGACCCAGGCCGACCCCAACCAGAGCCAAGCAATCCACACGGGCGAACTAAGATAGGGAAACTATGGCGGATGACAAAAACACAAGCACAACTCGGCGGGTGAAACTTAGCACTCGCGAACAGCTGCGCAGCGTCGACCGCTCGGTGAAGTCGCGGTTCGCACGCGTGAAGTCGCGCTTCATGTTTATCCTGCAGTCAACGCTGGGAGCGGGCTTGGCATTCTTCGTCGCCCACGTGGTCTTTGGCCACTCACAGCCGTTCTTCGCACCGATGTCGGTCATCATCATCCTTGGTCTTTCCGGCAGTGACCGTCTCAAACGTGCAGTGGACCTGTCTATCGGCGGCATTGTTGGCGTCATCGTGGGTACTCTGCTCGTTGACGGCGTGGGTACCGGCCCCGTCCACATGACCATCATCATCGGTTGCTCGCTGCTGATTGCCTCCTTTGTCACGAGTTCGCAGCTGGTCAGTAACCAGATCGCCATCGGCGCCATTCTGATTGCCACCATCATGCCGCCTGAAGAAATGGGTGGTCTCTCCCGCGCGATCGACGCCATCATCGGTGCGGTCATCGGTATCAGCATGGTTGCACTCATTCCTACATCCCCATTGCGTGCGGTACGCAAGGAAATCTCCAAGGTGTTGGGAGTGGCCTCATCAGTGCTTTCCGACGTCGCAGAAGGCTTGCGCGCCAACGACCCCCGGACGATTTTGGAAGCTCGTGATGCGGTACGTGGCACCCAGGGGGACATCAACAGCATGCTGAATGCCGCCAAAGGCGGGGCCGAAACCGTTAAGGTCTCGCCGTTTCTATGGAGCCGGCAGCGTAACGTGAAGTCGCTTGAACGCATTCTTACCCCAGTGGACAACGCGGTGCGCGGTGTGCGCGTGCTGTCCCGCCGTGCGTTGGTCCTTGCCGAGGACGGGGACCACGTGACCGACGAACAGATCGAGCTAATCGACGAGCTTTCCGACGTCACGATGGAACTCTCCGAGCTGTATGCCCAGGAATCCTCCAATGAGAGCCGTGCCAACGAGGCTGTGGTGATTCCAGAGATAGTGCGGAAGCTGCGCATTCTTGGCGCGCGATCGACCATGGAAGTGATCGGCGAGGACGGGGTGCTTTCTGCCTATTCAATGCTGGCGCAAACGCGCTCTATCATCGTGGATCTGCTCATGGTGTCCGGCATGTCGCGTGAATCTGCGGTGGCGCAACTGGCGCCGACCTCCGACCATCCGGCGTATCCACCAGAAGTGTGGGACGGCGAATAGAGACGAGAAAGGGTCCGCCGTTACGGACGAACCACCTGCAGATCGCGCAGGTGACGGTAGAACGTCACGCGGTTGACTGGGCGCTTGGCGCTGACACCATCGACCACGACGCGCAGCTCAGGGCCACCTGCCTGAACTGCACGGCCGGTGCATACGGTATCTTCATCAAGCTGTCCTGGTGCGGCCGGTGAGGAGAACTTCGAACGCAGCCAGGCGCCGAAACCGGATGGCTTAGCCGTGTCCGCAGCAAGGCCGAACGACGCCGACGCGGCGACGGGGGAGACGGCTTTTGCTGCGAGGATTCCCGGTGCATCGACCATGGGGACCAAGCGCGCACCGTACGTTCCGATCCCAGTGGTATTGGTGGCTTCGTGGCGAACCACCACGTGGTCATCGACGATGATCTCCCCCGTGATCTCCCCGTTGCTCCACTCTGAGATGGAAGCGGAACCAGCGATGGCTAGGCCGGCGTCGTTACGGATGAGTGGTACCGGGCGCACTGGCGCGCTCAGCGCGACGCTCAATGCAGACTCGAAATCGGTGGGCAGGCCCCAGTTGCGGGCAACCGTCGACTCCTCCACGGGCACGAAACCCAGCTCGGCCCACAGGTAGTCGCTACGCATCATGCGAGTAAGCACGGCGGATAAAGCGGCGTCGGTCCCCACCACGACGACGCGTAGCGGATCCTTAAGGTGCGGTGCTTGCGGCGCGAGCTCGGGGGTGCCGAGGTGGCGCACGTCTGGCTGGGCCGCGATCTCGTCGAGCGTAGGCGTGGGATCGTGGGGGAGTGCGATGGCAGCGGCGTCGTCAAGCGCGCGTAGCTCTTTACGGGTGGGAACCGCGCTGACGTCGAGAAGTGTGGCTTCAGCGGGCAGTTCTAAGGAGACGTCGCTGCCGCACCGAATAACAAAGAGAGCCACCGTTTGAGACCTTGCCTTTCCAGGGGTGTTGCCCGGCAGTGCGCGGGCCGTAACCCTTTCACCCTACAGCGCGTAGTACCCCCATGAGTAACGGCCGATTGGGGTGTACGGGGTCACATATGGCTATATTCTTATTCCGCATAACTTTCTACTTGGTGTCCTGGCACATGCTCGGGCGCAAAAGCTATTTTCCAAACAATTTCGCGGAGGCTCCATCGTGGCTATTGAATTCACCATGATCCAGTCCATCGGCATCGCTGTTGTGTTGCTTATGCTGGGTCTCTGGCTCAAGCAGCGCATCTACTTCTTTGAACGTTTTGCCATCCCCGCCCCTGTTATCGGCGGGTTCCTTTTTGCCATCATCAACCTGGTCCTACACCAGACCGGCATTTTGGACATCACCTTTGATCCCACGCTGCAAAGCTTCTTCATGGTCATCTTCTTCACCACGGTGGGCTACGGCGCATCGCTGAAGGTGCTGCGCGCTGCTGGGCCAAAGGTCATGCTCTTCCTGGTTGTGGCCCTGGTTCTGACGATTCTGCAGAACGTCGTGGCAGTGGGACTGGCGCCCCTCGTTGGCGTTGACGCGCAGCTCGCGCTCATGACGGGCTCCGTTTCGATGACCGGTGGCCACGGAGTTTCCGGCGGTATTGCTCCTCTCGTGGAAGAAGGCGGCGTGACCGGTGCTGAGACCGTGGCCTACACTGCAGCGACGTTCGGCCTGGTTATCGGCTCGCTCATGGGTGGACCGTTGGCGAACCGCTTGATCCTGAAGAACAAGTTGATGGACAAGGAATCCGCTGAGGTTGACATTGACGAGTCCATCCTGCAGCACGTATCTCGCAAACTGCGTGGCGACGCCGTGCTGCACGCCTTTGTGATGATCCTCGTGGCGATGCTGCTGGGCAGCTTCCTGACCGACGCAATGAACTACCTCGTGGGTCTGCTCACCGACAAGGCTGCGTTCCCGCTCTACTTCGGCTCCATGATCGTGGCCATCATCCTGCGTTATATCAATGACAGCCGTGAACAGAAGATGTACAAGGAATTGGTTCCGACCCAAGAGGTGGAGATCATCGGTGTCATTGGCCTGAACTTCTTCTTGGCTATGGCTCTCATGAACATCAAGCTGTGGGAGCTGGCTGAGCTGGCTATCCCGATGCTTATTCTGCTGCTCGCGCAGACCATCCTCATGTGGCTCTTCGCCAACTTCGTCACCTTCCGCGTCATGGGCCGCGATTACGATGCCGCCGTACTCACCGCTGGTCACTGTGGTTTCGGTATGGGTGCAACCCCGAACGGTATGGCCAACATGGACTCGGTGGTCACCAAGTTCAAGGAATCCAAACTGGCGTTCTTCATTCTGCCGATTATCGGTGGCATGTTTATTGACTTTGCCAACATCGTGAACATCCTGGTGTTCCTCAACTTGGCATAAGCCAATCCATTAGGCCATCTCCCCGTCAATTTAGCCCAGCGTATTCAAGCTGGCAGGAGGCGTACTCGCTGAAGAATTGTCGGGATTTGGCATAAGCATGTCACATTAGCCACCGCTACCCATGGTCTAGGGGTAAAGTAGTTGCGTATTTGGCTTCAATCATTAGGAAGTGACACCCAGACATGGCAGCAATCGTCATCGTTGGCGCTCAGTGGGGCGACGAAGGTAAAGGTAAGGCCACCGACATCCTCGGTGGCAAGGTTGACTACGTAGTCAAGCCGAATGGCGGCAACAACGCTGGCCATACTGTTGTAGTTGGCGGCGAGAAGTATGAGCTCAAGCTCCTTCCCGCCGGCATTCTCTCTGAGAACGCAATTCCGGTGCTGGGCAATGGCGTGGTTATCAATCTCGAGGCCCTCTTTGATGAGATCGACGGCCTTGAGGCACGCGGCGCGAATGCCTCGCGCCTGCGTATCTCCGCGAACGCTCATCTTGTGGCGCCGTACCACCAGACTTTGGACCGCGTGCAGGAGCGTTTCTTGGGCAAGCGCGCCATTGGCACCACGGGCCGCGGCATCGGTCCGGCTTACTCTGACAAGGTCGCCCGTATTGGCATCCGCGTGCAGGACATCTTCGATGAGTCCATCCTGCGCCAGAAGGTTGAGTCTGCGCTGGACATTAAGAACCAGATGCTGGTGAAGATGTACAACCGCAAGGCAATTGACCCAGAGCAAATCGTGGAGTACTTCCTGAGCTACCGCGAGCGCCTGACACCGATGGTTATTGATGCTGAACTGGAACTCAACAAGGCTCTTGAGGCTGGTAAGCACGTCCTCATGGAGGGCGGCCAGGCAACGATGCTGGACGTTGACCACGGAACTTACCCGTTCGTGACCTCCTCCAACCCATCTGCCGGCGGTGCTTCGGTGGGCTCGGGTATTGGCCCGACCCGCATTAAGACCTCGCTGGGCATCATCAAGGCCTACACCACCCGCGTGGGTGCCGGCCCGTTCCCGACCGAGCTCTTCGACAAGTGGGGCGAGTACCTACAGACCACCGGCGGCGAAGTCGGCGTAAATACCGGCCGTAAGCGTCGCTGTGGTTGGTACGATTCCGTGGTGGCTCGTTATGCCACCCGCGTTAATGGGTTCACGGACTACTTCCTGACCAAGCTGGACGTGCTCACTGGTATTGGTGAGATTCCGATCTGCGTGGCTTACGACGTCGATGGCAAGCGCTACGACGAGATGCCGCTGACCCAGTCTGAGTTCCACCACGCCACGCCAATCTTTGAGACCATGCCGGCCTGGGATGAGGACATCACGGGCTGCAAGACCTTTGAGGAACTCCCACAAAAGGCTCAGGACTACGTCCTGCGCCTTGAGGAACTCTCTGGTTGCCGCATGTCCTACATTGGCGTTGGCCCCGGCCGCGACCAGACCATCATCCGCCACGACGTAATGAGTGATCACTAATCCGAATATCCAATTCGAGATACTTAACTTAGTTTGAGGCAGGGGTCCCTAACGGGGTCCTGCCTTTTTGCGTAGTTACCACCGTTTACGAGATACATTCCTATGTCGAAAGTTCCATAAACTATTCCTTAAATAGAAAATCCGAGATTAACCAAGTAGCCGAGCATTTGCATTTTCACCGTGGCAGCAATCACAATGTTGTTTCCTAACACTAAATTAGAAGGATGTTCCTGGTAGGGGCGTGTATAGGAGTGCTTAATGGCCAAATTTAAGGGAGGATTGGGGGTTTATGGCATCAGCATCACTGGCGCACTTAAGTTGGTTTAATTTAAGCTGTCTCACGAGTTCAGAGTGAGGCCTCGCCCAATACTCTTACCTTGCTTGGCGGACCACGCTGGGCTGGCTCCCAGCCGTTTTCCTTAAATGGCTGGCTTCTTCTATGGACCATGCCATCCCTGAAACCCATAGTTAATTTCTCAGGGACTATTAGAAAGGACTTCTTGTATGATCAAGAAGGGCATTCGGCCGACTGTTAAAGCGCGTCGTCGCGGCACCTCTATTGCCGCTGCTGTACTCTCAGTCGCACTTGTCTCCCCATTCATTCACGCAGTTTCTGCGCCGGTTGCTTACGCGCAGACCACAACTGGCACCACTGCACCGGATACCACCGCTGGCCCAAACGACCGCGATACCGACGGCGACGGTCTGACCGACGACCAGGAAGTCAACGTTACCAAGACTGACCCGAACAACCCGGACACCGATGGCGATGGCCTGACCGACGGCCAGGAAGTCAACGTTCACAAGACTGACCCAACCGAGCCTGACACCGATGGCGACAACATCAAAGATGGTGACGAGGTCAACGGCAACAACAGCAACAAGGATTGGGACGGCGACGGCAATCCGGATCCGACGAGTCCGAACCATGCTGACTCCGATGGTGACGACAACGACGACGATAAGGAGATTCTGCAGGGCACCAATCCTAACGATCCGGACTCCAAGCCTTCCGGCAAGGACTCCGATGGTGACGGCCTGACCGATGAGGATGAAACCAGTGGCGAAAGGAACACTGGATTCGGCAAAAAGCCGACCGAACCGAACAACCCGGACACCGATGACGACGGCGTCAAAGACGGCCATGAAATCCTCGACGGCACCGATCCGAACAACTCGGACACCGATTACGATGGCTTGATTGACGGTGACGAGAAGGCTAAGGGCACCGATCCGAAGAAGGCTGATACCGATGGGGACGGCATCAAAGATGGTGACGAGGTCAGCGGCAACAACGGCAACAAGGATTGGGACGGTGACGGCAATCCGGATCCGACGAATCCTACCAAGCGTGACTCCGACAATGATGGCGTTGACGACAAGACTGAGATCGAGAAAGGCACCAATCCTAACGATCCGAACTCCAAGCCTAACGATCCGGACACCACCAAGGCTCCTGATTGGGACGACAAAGCCACCACCACCCCGGGCAAGAAAGTAGAGCTTCCTAACAACGGTGGCGCTGTTCAGGACGGCACCACCGTTGAGGTTAAAGGTCCGGGCAAGGCCGAAATCGGCGAGAGGGGCCAACTCGTTGTTACCGCGAATAATGACGCAAAGCCGGGCGATACGATCACCGTTACTGTCAAGGCCAAGGGCGGCAAGGTCGTCGACACCGTTACCGTGACCGTCGTGAAGGAGAAGGGGGGTTCTTCCAACGGCGGTTCTTCCAACGGTGACCTGGGTCGTTTTATCCTAGCTGGCCTGGCTGTAGGCCTGCCGCTGCTGTTCCTGATTCCGGGTGGCTTGGCTTCCCAGATCAAGGTTCCGGGTCTGTCCCCGTTCATCGAGCAGATTTCCAGCCAGCTTGGCAAGGCCAACATCGAACTGCTGAAGCAATTGGGCATCTACAACCCGGCTATTGCTAAGCAGCTTGCTGGCATCAACGCTTAGTTCAGTAAGTACGGCGAGTCAGCTGGTAAGGTTGCTGGCGGTGTCGCTCTGGTTGCCGCTGGTGCACTGGCTATCGGCCTGCTGGCAGATGCTTGCTCCCCGCAGAACTCCTTTTCCTCTAACGGTTCTTCCAACGGTGGATCCAGCAAGTAATCTCTCGCTGAGAAATGTCCCTACGAGCAGCTGAAGCTACTGCTTAAGGCAGCCGGTTAATCCCGGTTGCCACTAGCTTTACCACCAAGCGAAACGCCTGTCTTCTACATCTTTCCAAGTAGAAGGCGGGCGTTTGGAGATCTCGCGGCCTTCGTTCTTGCCTGCGGCCTGCCGCGGCGTTAAATATCTTGCATCCTGGCTTTTCAGTAATAAGACTGTGAAGAACATGTGCAATAATTCAAGGATGGATATTTCAGGCGACATCGCAGGTTATATAGGTACCCCCCTTACCGGTAACGCCACCAAAGTGCTGTTGCTTGGCGCAGGCGAGCTAGGCAAGCAACTAGTTATTGCCTTCCAGAACTTGGGCCTCGAGGTACACGCCGTCGACCGCTACGCCGGCGCCCCTGCACAACAGCTCGCGCACTTTAGCTACATCGCGGACATCACCGATGAAGCCAAGGTGCTCGAAATCGCCGAGCGCATCCGGCCAGACTATATCGTCCCCGAAGTTGAGATTGTGGCCGTCGAGGCGCTGTCGCGGCTTGAGTCGGAAACCCCCGCCGTCGTCGTCCCTAGCGCCCGGGCGTGCGAACTGACCCAGTCCCGCCAGACCATTCGTGAGACGGCCGAAAACATTGGCCTGCCCGTAACCGCATACCGCTTTGCCAGCTCCGCGGAGGAGCTTGCCGAAGCCGTCCATGAGCTTGGCATGCCGTGCATCGTAAAGCCTGACGTGGCAACCTCCGGAAAGGGCCACATGCTGGTCAAGGACGAAGAAGATCTCAAGGACGCATGGAACCTCGTGCGCCGTGTATCTTCCGATGAAAAGCGCGTCATCGCTGAGCGCTTCGTGGACTTTGACTACGAGGTCACCCTTCTTGCAGTGCGCTCCATCGATCCTGTCTCCGGCAAGCTGTGCACGTGGTTTAGCGAGCCCATCGGCCACCGCCACGAGCGCGGCGACCTCATCGAATCCTGGCAGCCGCTGGCCATGAGCGAGATCGCACTTGAGAACGCACGCTCCGTAGCCGCGCGCATCTCCAACGAGCTGGGCGGACGCGGCGTCTACGGCGTCGAACTCTTCGTCGCCGACGAGGACGTGTACTTCTCTTCCGTCTCCCCGCGTCCTTCCGATACCGCCATGCTCACGGGTTACACGCAGCGCTTCTCTGAGTTCGAGCTGCACGCCCGCGCCATCCTGGGCTACCCAATCGACGTCACCCTAACCTCACCCGGCGCCAGCGTGGTGCTGCATGCCGACGCCGCGACAGACGACGTCGCCTATAGCGGCGTTGCAGAGGCCATGGCCTTCGAAGAGACCGACGTCCGTCTCTTTGGCAAACCCGGTGCCTACGTTGGTCGCCGCATGGGCATGGTGGCAACCACCGCAGAAGACGTCGAGACTGCGCGCGACCGTGCCGCGCTTGCCGCCGCCAAGATCAGCATCAGCCAGACTCCGAACGCGCCCGTTGTCGCCAACGCACAGGCCGTGGACCCAGTGGCTAACGATGCCGTCGACATCGATTTCGTCGAGGTCGCTGAGCCCGTCGTCGAGGTCGACCCAGCTCTCAACCGTTCCGCAGACGATTAGCCCTCGCGGCGCAGGATCATCGGCTGGTGGGGGATACCCTCGTCGTCGAAAAGCTCGCCGCACACCTCAAAGCCGTAGGCACTGTAGTAATCCACCAGCGGTGCCTGTGCCTCCAAGTAGACCGGCTGGCCGCTCATGGCCACTGCGGCATACTGCAACGCTGCTTCCATGACCTGCTTGCCCAGTCCCGTGCCGCGAGCCTGTTTATCCAGAGCAAAGCGGCCAAATTGGGCCACCTCCTCGCCATCTAGCGTGGAGGGGAAGACGCGCGCTGTGCCAACGATACCGCGGGTGTCGTCGTCGAAAGCCAAGATATGCACCGTGGAATCGAGCGCATCGGTGTCATCGATTTCGGCATACGGGCACTGCTGCTCATGCACGAAGACGTCCACGCGCAGTTTGTAGAGCCCGTGGACGTCAAGCGGATTCATGTGGTTAATGGGCGCAGCAGTGAGCGTATAAGTCATGCCCGTGATCTTAACGGTGGTAGTTCGACTTGATATCTACTCGGTGCTTACTTGGTCGCTTGGCTTAGGCGCGCAATGTGCAGGGTTAGATACGTGATTTCATCCGCGGTGAGACTCTCATTCATGCGCAGCTCGATGACTCCGGCGACCGTACGGGCGCACTGTGCGGCGTCCGGGTATTGGTCGTTGATGACGTTGGATACAGGAGACCCCGGCGAATCCAGCTGCGAGTGCTCAGCCATGCGTACGAACAAGTAACGCAAGTGCGTGATAAAGCGGGCAACAGAAAGATCTTCGCTTTCAAGTTCCACGCCGTTGTGGCTGCCGATGATGTCCAGCAGCTGCTGGATAAGTCCTGTCATGCGGTAGGTGCCGGATAGGTCGCCCACCGTGAAACCGGCATTGACCAGGTGCAAGGTCAGCGCCACTGCCTCAGACTCAGGCAGTGGGGAATGCAGCCCTGTATTGATCTCCTGGAGCAGAGTGCTGGCCAGCGCGAAATCCTCAGCGTAGAGATGGCGGACCTCAGCCTCGAGCGGATACTCGATGCTTATTCCGCGGTTGACCGCCGAATGCACGTGGTCTGCTAGAGCCACCACCAGGGTGAGTTTGCTGCGCAGCGTATCCGGCACGTGAGCACGGTCCATGGCTTCCAGCACTAGCTGGATGAACTCACCCGGGACCGCGGCGAGCATGGCGGCAGAGTGATCGGGGTCCCGGCCTGAGGCCGGTACGAATACCTTGACCACTTTGGCTGGATCGACGGCGTCGCCAGCCTTTGCCTGAAAGCCGATTCCGCGGCCGGTCACGATGACGTCTTCTGTGTCCTCGCCTGCGGGAGTGCCAGCGTTGCTGCCGGTACGGCGCGCCAAGACGACGTTGTTGTTAAAGACGCGCAGGATCTGCATTGCTGAATCAATTCCTTCTTCAGGCGGTGGGCACGGATAAGGCCCGATAGTAGTTAAGACTATCGGGCCTATAGGGCACGCGCGCCGAGGCGCGGAGCCCTAATTCAGGGTTGTTACTAGCGGGTAGCGGTGATGATGGTATCGCCAGCCGTAGCCTTCTTAATTCCGGCCGGAGTTACCTCGGCCAGTGCCTTGGTGTTGGTCACGGCCACCACGATGGTGGTGTCGTAGCCTGCGGCGCGTACGGCACCGAAATCGACGGTGGCCAGGAGCTCGCCGGCCTTGATGGTATCGCCCTTCTTGACGGCTGGGGCGAATCCCTCGCCCTTCATCTTCACGGTGTTGATGCCGATGTGGACGAGGACCTCGACGCCGGACTCGGTCTTGATGCCATAAGCGTGGCCGGTCTTCATCGCGCTGACGATTACGCCGGATACTGGGGCGTAGACCTCGTCGGAAGCGGGGATGACACCCACGCCGTCGCCCAGCGTTCCTGCGGAGAACACGGGGTCATTGATTTCGGCCATCGGAACAACTTCGCCCTCAGCGGGGGAAGTGATGACGGTCTCGGTTTCAGCGGGGGCCTCGGCAGCGGTGTCGGGGGCGGCGGCCTCGGCTGGGGCGTCGTCAAGCGCAGCAGCGCTTGCACCAGCGGCAGCGGCCTTCTGGGCGGCGCGCTCCTCTGGGGTGCGGTAGTCGGAGATGAAGACCGCGATGAAAGCAACCACGAATGCCACGGTGATGGCGATGACGTACTTGAGCATCGGGTTGAAGACGGAGATGGTCAGCAGCGAGGTAAAGACGAAGGCGTCGGTGGTGATGCCGTTGGAGCCCAGGGTAAGCAGTGCAACGGTGAGGCCGCCGGCGAAGCAGCCCACCAGCATGCGCGGGTAAATCCTCTTGTAGCGCAAGTGAATACCGTACAGGGAAGGCTCGGAGACGCCACCCAGCAGACCGGCGGCGAGAGCGGAACCAGAGGTCTGGCGCATCACGGTGTCCTTGTCGCGGATGGACAAAGCAAGCACAGCGGCGGTTGCGCCGAAGCAGGCGAAGTTCCATGCACCCATTGGGCCCTGGATGAAGTCGTAGCCCAAGGTCTGGATGTTAACCAGCATCAGGGCGTTCAGTGGCCAGTGCAGACCCAGCGGAACCAGGAATGGGTAGAGCATCGGGATAGCGAGAGCGAAGACGAATGGCACGTTGTCGTTCATCCAGGACAGGCCAGCGCCAATGCCGTTACCAGCCCACACACCGAACGGACCGATGAGGAAGGCCGTCAGCGGGATAACGATGAGCATGGTGAAGAAAGGAACGAAGACCATGTGGATGGAAGTAGGAATGATCTTCTGGAAGAAGCGGTAGACCAACGCTGCTACATAAGCCATCATCAAAGGCACGAAGACGTTGCCGCCGTAATCAGGCAGCTGCATGGTCATGCCAAAGATTGGGATGGTGCACTGTTCGGTGCCCAGGGTGTCATTGACAACGCATTGAACGGCCGGGTTCTCAGTGAGGTTGAGGAACTCCGGGGTGAGCAGCGCTGCCATGATGGCGGCCGGGACCCAAGGGTCGATGCGCAGCTTCTTGCCAGCGTTGTAAGCCACCATCAAAGGCAGGAAGTAGAAGACGGAACGCCACATGGCGTCGACGAAGAACCACGAGGCCGGCTTGTCAGGCGCGCGGAAGTCGACGATTCCGAATGCGTCGAGGATCGACGCGAACGCGATGATGAGCGAGGCGCCCAGCAGGACACCCAGAATTGGACGGAAGGAATCGGACAGGTACTCAAAGAACTCGTCCATGAAAGGGACCTTGCCCTTGGCCTTGGCGCGAGCGGCAGCCTTGATGTCCGCATCGCTTGCGCCGCCGTCCTTCATGGCGGGCAAGGCGTTGATCTCGTCGTAGACGGTGGCAACGTCGCCACCGATAACGACCTGGTAGTTCGAGTCGCCCTGGGGGACTGCGCCCAGCACCTTAGGGATGGCCTCGAGGGCCTCCTTGTTGACCTTCGAGGAGTCATTGAGCTGGAAGCGCAAGCGAGTGGCACAGTGAGTAAACGATGCAATGTTGTCTGCGCCGCCAATGCCATCGAGGATGGCCTCAGCTGCGGAGCGCGTTTGCGTCGACATGTGAGTTCCTTTCGAAATCCTGGGGCGGGTTTTGTAGCTCCTGAGGCGGCGAATGTGCCCTAAAACCACAAAAGACCCAGGGCGCTGGGGCGATGCCGCGTATGCTTACGCGACGCTCATAGCGTCCTAGGTCTTGCCCGAAGTAACAATCCTTAACTCGGAGCTTACTCCGGGTGGCTCACTGTTCCAAAAGTATGTGTCTGAACGCACAATTTTTGGGTGGCGGTGGGTGGGATTGACTCATGCAGTGTGTTTTACGTTTCACAATCGCTATTAGAAACGGCTTTATTCGGACATCTCCAGTAAAGTGAAGGCGTCACTGTGTGCCGCGTTTAGTGACTTGCGGCACACTACTCGTCTACTCTTTGAAAGAGAAAGGCTACTGAGAATGTCTGCACAGAACTCCGCACTCGTGAGTGTCATCGGCCGTGGCTTCGACGGTCTTGATGTCCCCTCGCTGGCACAAGATCTAGGCGCAACCTTCGCGCAGCTCAACGATCTGGGCACCACCCTGGATCAGATTCTGGTCACTGTTCCTGAAGGTGACGTGGTGCTCCAAGGCACGGGTGTAATGGACTTTGATGCCAAGGCCGCAGCGGCGCTCGGTATCCCGTTCGTTCTGATTACCAACGCTCCAGCACGTACTTCCGACCTTGCTCTTGCCCATGCACGCTCCGTGGGAGCTGAGGTTTTGGGCGCGTTTACCGACGTCGCTTCTGTCCCAGGTGCGCTCTCATCAGTCGGGGAGATTGCCCCGGTTATGAGCGCCGAACTTTTCCAGAAGCAGCTGCTTGACCAGGCTCGCGCAGTCGGTGCACACATCGTGCTCCCAGAGGGCGACGATGACCGCATCATTGAAGCGGCCGGCGCACTCATCGAGGGCAAGGTCGCTAAGCTGACCATCCTCGGTGATGAGGCGGACGTCGCCAAGCGGGCGGAGCGCCTCGGCGTGGATCTCGCCGGCGTAGACGTCATTGATCACCTGAACTCCCCGCTGGCGGAGGAATTCGCCGCTGACTTCGCGGAGCTACGTAAGAAGAAGGGCGTCACCCTGGAGCAGGCGCGCGAGACTATGCAGGACGTTTCCTACTTCGCCACGATGATGGTGCACAAGGGCCTGGCAGATGGCATGGTTTCCGGCGCTGCGCATACCACGGCGCACACCATCAAGCCTTCCTTCCAGATCATCAAGACCGTGCCGGGCGCTTCCGTGGTTTCCTCCATCTTCCTGATGGTCATGCGCGGACGCCTGTGGGCATTCGGTGACTGTGCGGTCAACCCGAACCCAACTGCAGAGCAGCTGGGTGAAATCGCCGTGGTTTCCGCAAAGACCGCAGCGCAGTTCGGCATCGACCCACGCGTGGCCATGTTGTCTTACTCCACCGGTACTTCGGGCTCCGGCCCGGACGTTGACCGCGCGGTGGCTGCTGTTGAGGCCGCTCGTGCGCTGGATTCCTCCGTCAAGGTGGATGGTCCGCTGCAGTTCGATGCCGCGTGCGACCCAGGCGTGGCTGCCAAGAAGGCGCCGGAGTCTCAAGTTGCTGGTCAGGCAAACGTCTTCATCTTCCCGGATCTCGAGGCGGGCAACATCGGTTACAAGACCGCCCAGCGTACCGGCGGCGCGCTGGCTGTCGGCCCGATTCTGCAGGGCCTGAACAAGCCGGTCAACGACCTTTCCCGCGGCGCTACCGTTCCGGACATCATCAACACTGTCGCCATCACGGCAATCCAGGCTGGAGTTAAGTAAATGGCATACGTACTCGTTCTCAACTCAGGTTCCTCATCGGTTAAGTTCCAGCTGGTTGACCCAGAGGGCACGGCTACCGACGCCCCGCTGGTCTCCGGCTTGGTCGAGCAGGTCGGCGAGCCGATGGGTGCCGTCACCGTCAAGACTGGTGGCGAGGAATACAAGGAAGAGCTGGAGATTCCTACCCACTCCTTCGGCCTGGAGCGGGCATTCGACATTATGCACCAGCACAACGTGGGCCCAATGGACGTGGAGGTCGTTGCCGTGGGACACCGCGTTGTCCACGGCGGACGCCTCTTCTCCGACCCGCAGCTGATCACGGACCAGATTGAGTCCATGATTGAGGACCTCATCCCGCTGGCTCCGCTGCACAACCCAGCCAACCTGGACGGCATTCGCGTGGCGCGCAAGATGCTGCCGAACATCCCGCACGTGGCGGTCTTCGATACGGCCTTCTTCAACCATATGCCGCCGGCTGCTGCGCTTTACGCCATCAACAACGAGGTGGCTTCCAAGTACGACATCCGTCGCTACGGCTTCCACGGCACCTCCCACGAGTTTGTGTCGCAGCAGGTCCCGCGCTTGTTGGATAAGGACCCGAAGCGCGTCAACCAGATCACCCTCCACCTAGGCAATGGTGCGTCTGCGGCGGCTATTCGCCACGGCCGTCCAATTGATACCTCGATGGGTCTGACCCCGTTGGCTGGTTTGGCGATGGGCACCCGTTCCGGCGATATCGACCCGGGCATTATCTTCCATCTGTCCCGCCAGGCGGGCATGTCTATCGATGAGATTGACAACCTGCTCAACAAGCAGTCTGGTGTGAAGGGCATTTCCGGCGTCAACGACTTCCGTGTGCTGCGTGAGCGCATCGAAGCCGAGGACCAGGACGCATGGCTGGCATACAACATCTACATCCACCAGCTGCGCCGCTTCATCGGCTCGTACATGATTGCGCTGGGCCGCGTGGACGCCATCACCTTCACTGCAGGCGTGGGCGAAAATGACACTGAGGTACGTCAGGATTCGCTGTTCAACCTGGGTATGTACGGCATTCACTTCGACAAGCAGGCTAACCTAGTCCGCTCGAAGGAGCCGCGCATGATTTCTGAGGCGGACTCTCCGGTCAAGGTCTTCGTGGTTCCGACCAACGAGGAGCTGGCTATCGCACAGAAGTCCGCTGAAATCGCCGATATGGCGCGTGAGGCGGGGCTGTACTAAGCCCAAAAACTCCCGCTTTACCAGTCTGTGGATAGCTCATCGCGATGAGTTATCCACAGATTTGGCCTGTTGCACCAATTCCCTCTTGCGCTCGTACTGATCCGGCTAGTGGACTATCTCTATGGAACAATTCGGGGGAGTAGTAGAAGGGCAGTCGCTGCCTTGGCATGAAAAGCAGCTGGCGCGGTGTTTGCGGGCGGGCCATAGTGCTAGGCGGGCGGTGCTCGTGGGAGTTTCGGCGGCGCGGGTGCATGGGCTGTGGGTCCTCCCGCCGCGGTGCGGCGAGGAGCCGGTGACGCTCGCTCTGCGCTCTGGCGTTATGCCACCGCGGAGAGACTGGGGCCACGGCCGAAGTTACAAGAAGATGCGTCTGCCAGATTCTATGGTCGAGAAGGTGCAGGGCGTTCGCGTCACGTCTGCTTTGCGCGCCGCGTTGGATGTCGCGCGCTTCGAAGGCTGGATTCGCGGCTTCGTGGCACTCGAATCATGGTTTCGGATGCATCCTGAACTCGATGTCGAGGCTGCCAAGGCTATGGCTATGGATTGCCTCGCAACTATGGGGCGGGTCAAAGATATCGCTGAAGCGCGTCGAGCTATATCGCTTCTTTCTGGTCAATGCGAGTCTCCCTATGAGGCATTATGCATCGCGTTATTGGTACACGCAAAGATGGGTCATTCCATCCAACAGCAAGTCTGGGTGATTCCCAGTGTTCGCGTTGATGTTCTGATTGATGGTTGGCTGGTATTGGAAATTGATGGAGCCGAGAAGTATGACGGCGCAACCTATGACTCGGATACCCGGCGGGTAATCGTGGAAGAGCGTCGCCGCGAGGTGAGATTGCAGAATGCCGGTTACACGGTATTCCGTGTGACTTCGAGTGAGCTGTTTCATCAGCCGCAGAAGTTCCTCGCAGAGCTGCGGGCAACTTGGGTGTCTGGCCGTGAGCGGGGACTGCAGCAAGTGGTGCGCCAGGCGTAGGCGCTTCCTCTCACCATTTGCAGGTAGTTGGCCTAGATGGTGAGGTCGAGCTGTAACTACTGTGACTGGCGTTGCCTGCTGGGGCTGGAGATTGCTCACCTCACCATGTGGTCCTCACCATTTGGGCTGAGGCACGACGCGAATGGCCAAATGGTGAGGTCGCGATGTGGCTAGTGGGGCCAGCATTAGTTGTTGGGGCTGGTGCTGGCTGTTGAGGTGGCGTTTGGAGCGGTTGACCTCACCATTTGGAAAGGCATCCATGGCGGAAGGCAAGGCCGCCTGGCGGGCCGCGGCGAGAGGCCGGGCGAATGGCGCGCGGCCTAGAACATCGTTACCGGGCGCACCTGGTTCGCCAGGTCCACCAGCGCATAGCGGTGCCGCGCGAAGGGGGCTTGCCGGGCCAGGGCACGCAGAGTATCGGCCAAGCCGTAGCGCAGGCCGCGCTGGGTGAAGGCGAACTCGAAGAGGTCGTTGGGGGAGGCCGCTGCATCGAGGTTGGAATCGCGCAGGAAGTTGAGGCCGGCCGAGATAACTGCCGCCTTGACCTGCAAGAAGCGGGGTTCGTTCTGCGGGATCTCCTCCAGGCGGTGGGCCGCGCGGCGGATGCGGGACTCCGTGAGATCATGGAGCACCAGCTGCAGAATTGTGGTCAGTCGCGCCATGCGATGGTGGCGCGATGCGTTGGGCACGCGGTCCAAAGTGGCCACGGCCAGCTCAATCTGCTGCTCAGCGCGCAGCTGGCGCGCCAGCCCAAACGCGGAGGACACCGTAGTCGGATTGGTGGCCCACACGATGCCGTACAAGCGCATCGAGTTGAAACGCAGGTGTGCCGGGTCATCCGTCACGTGGTCCCAGATTCCAGGCTGGTCCGCGAAAGCTTCCGCGGGGAGGTCAGCCAGCGACGTCGTGAGGTTGGCACATGCGCGAGCCACGGCGGCGTCGATAAGCGATGCTTCCTCATAACCGAGCTCCTGCAGAATCAGCTCGTTGATGGCGGCGATGGCCAGCTTCGGCGCGGGCTCGCCAGGCAGCAGGTTGAGCACATTGGAGAAGTGCACCTGGGCGGCGCGGAAGTCGTCGAGAAGCAGCACCGCGACGCCCGAATACCACTGGAAGCGCCAGTCTTTACCGAGCTTGTCCTCAATGGAGGCCAGCCACTCGCGAGCCTGGCCGGTATAACCCAGGTCGATCATCGAGCGCACCACGCCGAGCGGAATCTCCGCGGACTCCTCGTATTCTGGGGCCTGCATTGCCTGGCGCAGCGTCTCCAACGCTTCCTGCGGCTCGGTGTAGGAAGCACCTTGGAGGAGTGCGGCGCCGACGTCGGAGCGGTCAACCAGCGGGGTAGGCAAGGCGGATACCACCTCGGGCGCGGTGATGCGCACCGTGCGCTCAATGCCGTCGATGAGCTGGTCAGTGCGGAAAACCAAGTGCTTGGTGCCAAAAGTCGTACGTTGCGGCGAAAACAGCGAGTGCTGAGTGGGATGCTGGATTCCGTCGCGCAGGGCGATGACCTCGCGGAGCACACCGTAAAGCTGGTCGCGCAGCTGCGCAACGCTCTGGAAGCGCTTGGCCGGGTCAGGGTCGGTGGCGCGCTGCAGCAGGCGATAGAAGGAAAGATAGCGGCGCAGCAAAGGCTCATCGGTAGGGGAGGGAAGCCCCGGCAAGTAGACGCCGTCTTCCTGCGGAAGCGTAATGGTCAGGCAGGCCAGCGTGCGGCCGATGGTGTAAATATCCGAGGCCACCGACGGGCCAGACTTGACGATCTCGGGGGCTTGGAAACCCTTAGTTCCGTAGATATGCCCGAAAGCTCCAATACCCGAGACCGCGCCCAGGTCAATGAGCTTGACTTGGTCCTCGGTGACGATGATGTTGGAAGGCTTCAAGTCGTTGTAGACCACGCCGCGGGCGTGCAGGTAGTCCAACGCCGGCAGCAGTTCCAGGATGTAGGCGATGGCCGTGTCTACTGGGAAGAGCTGGTCCTTCTGGTCGTTGCGGCGTTGCTGGAGAGAAGGGCCGCCGACGTACTCCATGACGATGAAGCCCCCGTCGACGCGCTCGTCATCGACGAAGTTGAAAATCTTCACGATTCCCGGGTGCGTGATGTCCGCTAGGAACTCGCGCTCGACTTCGGCGGTGGCGGTTTCGTCGGCCGACTTCTCCGACTGCATGCCTTTTAGGACGACGATGCGCCCAGAGACGAAGTGGTCGTTGGCCAGGTAAATCCAGCCCAGACCGCCGTGTGCGATAACGCCCAAAATCTCGTATTGCCCGGCTACGATATCGCCCGGGGAAAGCTGCGGTGGAGCGACGTTTTCTTTGGTTGGGTCGATGAGCGCGGCAGTGGGGTTGCCCGGCACGATGAAGGGCAGGGTGGCCATTCCGTCGGCCACCTCGCGGTCGGTGCGCTTGGCGGCGCGGCGCTGGCGGAACGTATCCAAGGCTTGGCGCCGCGAGCGTTGCGAAGCATCTTCATGTTGCTCCTGCTTGCGACGATCGCGTAGTTGTCCCAGCTCCGCGATGAGAGCCGCAATGTTGTCGGGGTCGGTGTAGGTTCCTGCAACATCGGCGCCCTCGTCAGATTCGTCGTCCTCGTCAGCGAAAGGATCGAAGGCAACTGCCGAGGTTCCTACCTCGTCTTCGTCCGCAAAGGGGTCGTATGGCACCGCTTGCGTGGCAGGCTCTGCGTTATCGGCATTTAAAGCCGTGCCGGGGTTTGCCGCGTCAGTGTCAACCGCCGCACCTGTCGCGGGATCTTCTAGCGCCTCCGGCTCGAGGTGATCGAGCTCGTCCTCGCTGAAGCTATGGCCATGCGTAGGACTCATCGCTGCGCCTCCTTTGTAGCGTCGGCGTCTTTGGAGCTTTCTTCCTCCGGCAAGTAATTCGGTGCGGGCAGCGTTGGCTTTTCTAGATAGTCACCCAGCCACGTGGCAAAGAGTCTATCCCAGGTGCCGTCCTGGCGGATGCGCTCCAGCGTGGAGTTAACTTGACGCAGCAACGGCTTGGAATCGTAGAAGCTATCGGGCTTGCGCACTGCCACGCCGTAATCCTCGCTAGTGAGTGGCGCCCCCACGATGGAGGTATAGGAGTCCTGCGCCAGCATTCCAGACAATAGGGCGTCATCAGCCACCACGCCGTCGATCTGGTTGAGTTGTAGGGCCATCAAGCAATCGCCCCACGAGCGGGTCTGCAGGATGTTCGACGTGCTTGCCTCGCGACGCACCGTGTCCACGATGGTGGAGCCTTGCACTGCGCACAGCGTCTTGCCTGCGGTGTCGTCGATGGAGCGAATGCCCGAACTGCTGAGCACCAAAAGCCTGGTCTTGGTGGTCATATACGGCGCGGAGAAGGCCACCTCGCGCTGGCGCTCGGCGCTAATGGACATCGTGCGAATTACAATATCCACGCTGCGCTCGTTCAGTGCTGAGGTGCGCTCCGAGGACTCCACGAAACGGAAATCCACCTTATTTGGATCGTCAAAGATGTCGCGGGCGATTTCCCGCGCGATGTCCACCTCAAAGCCGCGGACCTCGCCGGAAGCTGTGTCGCGGTAGCTCATCAGATTGTTGGAGCGGTCTACGCCCACGATGATGCGTCCGCGCTTGTAAATATCAGGAATGCGCTCACGCGGAGTCTTGTCATCCGGCCGGTAGGTGCCAGTCACCGGCACCTTCGTGCGTGGGTGCGGCTCTATGCTGCCAGCGCTTTCCCAGATCGAGTTGTTGGGCAAAGGCGGCCCTGCCTCTGAGTTCAAGGAGGCCTGTGGGATCGCCTTCTCATCCTGTTGTGGGGCCAAGCGTTGGGGCACGCTACACGACGTCGCCCCCACCAACGCCACCGTGCACGCCGCGGTAGTAGCCAGTAGTAGTCGCCGAAACTTCGAAGTCATTAGAGGTACTCCTGGAGTCGAGGGCGGATACCCAGCCACACTGCGATGATGGCGCCGCTGGTCAGCAAGAACACCATAGTGGAAACCATGGTCATAGCGTTGAGCCCCTGCTCCAAATAGGAACGCATGGACACGCGGGCCTCACTGATCAGACCCGCCAAAGAATTATCCACGTCGTCGAAAGCGCTAGCGGCCGTTGGCGATCCATTGGGCGTGCTCACAGTGGCTTCGTAGATCGCCTTGTCATAGTCGCCGTCGGCAAGCGCATTCATGAACTCCTTGTGCGAGTCCTCCCACTCCTGCGCGGCCTGCTTGGCGGCGGGCAAAAGCGCAGGATCGTTGATGGGGATATCGTCGTCGGCAAGCGCGGCTTCGTAGTCCTCGAGGGCGTTAGAAATGGAATACAACGTCGAACTAAAACGCACCGACATGTCAGACTCCGAGGAACGCAGGACCAGCGCCAGCGTCTCAGAAGTGCGAGTCTGCTGCGCTTCAATTCGGGAAGCAGTGAGCGAATCCCACGGGCGCGAGACTGTCTCAAAGCCGTGGTAGCCAGAACTCCACGTGGCAAAGTTGGCGGCCGAAGCCCACGTGAGCGCCAAAAAGAGCAGCACGCTGGCGGTGAGGAAGCCGCGGTTGAAGCGGCGGCGCGTTAGCCGCCACAACCACCATTGCGCGATGAGGAGGAAGAAGAGTGCTGCCACCAGGCCAGAAAGCGGCACCCATTGAGGGCTGGTCAGGCGCTGCTGCTGTTCCTTGACCTTGGCGGAGGTAAGCGAAAACAGTTCGGAGGCCGCCGGCAGGATTTTGTCGCGCATCAGGGAGGATGCATTGGACATATAGGAGTTTGCCACCGCGTTGCCAGCCCTGTGGTTGGTGCGGGCCTTCTCCACGAGCGCGGTATATACGGGCAGCTCGCGCTGGATGTAGGTCACCAGCTCGCGGATGCGGGCGTCATCGCTATTGGTACCGAGGACGGACTGCGTGGCGGCCACGGAGGCCGCGTCGATGGCTTCGTTATAGCGCTCGCGGTTAGCCTCTGACTCCACGCCAGCTTGCACGAAGCCCGTGGTGGCCACGGTGTCAGCCAGCGAGAGGTTGGTATAGAGATGGTGCGCCGCATTCGACATTGGCTCTGTGGAGTTGAGCAGATCGTCCAAGGCCGCGTGGCGATTGGCGGAAGTGTTCGACATCGACAAGCCTGCGGCGGCCAACGCCACGGTGAGGATCAGCGTCACGGTAAAGAGCTTGCCTGGCGTGGTGGCGGCGAAGTGATACAGGCGGCGTACCAAGCGCGCCGGGCCGACAAAAGAGCTCATGGCCAGTTGGGTGGCGTTGCTGAAAGCAGGAGCGGCTGGCTCGGTTACTTCATCCAGCCAGTGGTCAGCAGGATGATCGTGATGATTCCTCGCCGCATCATCCGGATGCGTGGCGGCACGCTCGCCCGGACGTGCGGCGCCCTCCAACCCTGTGCCAGTCATTCCCTTAGAATAGCGCAGAATAAAGGCTCTTTGGTGATGCACGCCACCACATTTGGAGGCGGTGCAGGGCGCTGCCCCGTAGGATGGGCGGCATGACGGCGAGAGAAGAAACACACACCAGCGGGGATGGCTGGGCCGCAGGCCCAGGAGGCAGCAAGCTGTGGGGTAAGTTCGGCGCGGCTGGGCTGTTTCTTCTAGCCGGCGATAAGCTCCTTCTGCAGCACCGCGCCGAGTGGACCAACCACGGCGGAACTTGGGGAATCCCAGGCGGAGCGCGCGATTTACACGAGACCCCCGAGGAAGCCGCCTTGCGTGAGACCTGCGAGGAATGCGCCATCGCGCCTGCCGACGTCGAAGTGCTTTGCTCCTCCGTGACCTCTGGTCCCTTCCCTCCCGCGGGTGGGCTGCCGGGCAACTGGACCTACACCACGGTCATTGCGCGGACCCGCAGCGGTCAGCCGCTTGCCGTGGAAGCAAACGAGGAATCCAATGAGCTGCGCTGGGTGCCGCTAGGAGAGGTGGAAAAATTACCTCTGTTGGGGGCATTTCGGCAGGCTTTTCCGGCTCTGCTAAAACAAATCGAGGGGCTACGCAGGTAACTGCCAGAAAACTATGGCACCCTTGACAGCATGATTGAAGTTGAGGGACTGACAAAACAATATAAGTCTGTCCGTGCAGTAGATGACCTCACCTTTAAGGTGGAGCCAGGCATTGTGACCGGCTTTCTAGGTCCGAACGGTGCGGGTAAGTCGACGACCATGCGCATGATTCTAGGCCTGGATAGCCCCACGGCGGGCCAGGCCCGTATTAACGGTAAGACCTACCGCGAGCTGAAGAACCCGCTGCGGGAGGTCGGTGCGCTGCTCGACGCCAAGGCAGTGCACCCCAACCGCACCGCCGCCAACCACCTGAAGTGGATGGCACAGTCCAATGGAATCCCTACCAAGCGCGTGGAGGAGGTCCTGGGGCTGGTCGGGCTTTCCGACGTCGCCGGTAAAAAGGCCGGCGGCTTCTCTCTCGGTATGGGCCAGCGCCTCGGCTTGGCAGGTGCCCTGTTGGGTGACCCGGGAATCCTCATCCTCGACGAGCCGGTTAACGGCCTCGACCCAGAAGGCATTCGCTGGGTGCGCTCCTTGGTGCGCGCACTCGCAGCTGAGGGCCGTACCGTGCTGATTTCCTCCCATCTTCTTTCCGAGATGTCTCTGACGGCTGACCACCTCGTGGTCATTGGCCGCGGCCGCTTGGTGGCAAACCAGTCCACGTATGACTTCGTGAAGGAGCACTCACAGTCTTCCGTCATCGTGCGTTCCGACCACCTCGAGGAATTCGGCGGCGCTCTGCGCGAGGCAAACGTTTCCTTCCGCACCAGCACCGACGAAGAAGGCCGCAATACGTTCATCATCGAGGACCAAAGCACTGACTTCATCGGCCAGTTGGCGTACTCCACGGGCGTCCCGCTTAATGAGCTCAGCCTGAAACGCGCTTCCCTGGAGGATGCATTTATGCAGATGACCGGCGAAGACGTGCAGTACCATGCCAGCACCCCAGGTGCTCCGGCAACCAACCAAAACATCGCACAGGAGGAGCAGAACTAATGTTTGTTAACACCCTGCGCGCCGAGTGGACCAAGCTTTGCACTACGAAGTCCTTCTACTGGACCACCGGCCTCATTTTCATCCTGTCGATCGGTTGGGCGCTGCTTAACTCCCTCAATGCGCCCGAAGTAGATCCGGCCTTTCCCGTCAGCCCGCTCACGGCGCAGGGAATGAACTCCATCCTCTTGGCGCTGGTTATCCCGATCATCATGATTCAAGCCATCATGGTGGTTACTACTGAGTATCGCTTCGGCCTGCAATCCACCGTGTACATGTCAAACCCTAACCGCAGCATCGTGGCTTTAGTGAAGGTGCTCTTGTACGGCGTTATTGCGGCCGTAATCATGTTCTTGGCTCTGGTGCTGATCTACTTCCTCTCGGAGATGCTAGCGCCGGACTCTGTGAAGGAACTTTACGAGCCTTTCAAAGAGGATGCTGGTAAGCGTTCCCTGTGGATGTTCCCGCTGCTCAGCTTCTTGGTTACCATCTTTGTCCAAGGCCTAGGCTGGCTGCTGCGTCAGACTGCCGGCACTGTTGCGTTATCCCTCATCCTGTACCTGGGTATTGAGAACGTTGTTCGCGTCTTGCCCAAGATCGGCGACGACATCATCCACTTCATGCCTTTCTCGGCCTTCAACAGCTGGGCATCCGACTCGGTTGCTGAAAATGCGCCGTGGGATTCCTCCACGGGCAGCGCGATCGTCTTCATTGCCTGGGCTGCGATCCTGTGGATACTGGGTGTCTTCGTGCTTGAAAAACGCGACGCATGATCCCACTGCCTCTCCTGGCTACCTTGGCGCTGCTGTCTGCAACAGCGCCTTTTGCTACTGATATGTACTTGCCGGTCATGCCGGCAATTGTTTCTGACCTGGAAACTACGCGCGCAGCGGTGCAGTTAACCCTCACTGGCTTCTTCATCGGAATGGGCGTGGGGCAGCTGGTGATCGGCCCGCTTTCCGACGCCGTCGGCCGCAAGCGCCTCCTCATTCTCGGCGCGGGCGTGGCTTTGGCGGCGTCGGCAGTGGCGGCACTCGCCCCGAGCATCGCCGTCTTGATTGCCGCGCGTGCCTTCCAAGGCTTGGGCGGCGGTGCCTGCGTGGTGCTCTCGCGTGCCGTGGTGCCGGACCTGCTGACTGGCGCGGCGGCTGCGAAGGCCTATTCGCTGCTCATGGCGCTGCAGGGTATCGCGCCTGCGTTGGCACCGGTCATGGGCGGTTTCCTGGCCGAACCGATTGGCTGGCGCGGCATCTTCTGGGTGCTTACAGGCCTGCATGCATTGCAGTTCGTACTGGCGATTCTGGTCGTCCCGGAGACCGCAGGCGGCCGCCCGCATGACCATTTGGTGCGCACGGTCATCGGCAATTACCTGACCGTGATGCGCAATGGGCGTTTCTGGGGATTCTTGGTCACGGTGGCCTTTGGATTCTGTGCGATGTTTTCGTACATATCGGCCTCCTCGTTCGTCCTGCAGCAGCAGTGGGGCTTTAATGCCACGAGCTACTCGCTCGTCTTCGCGATGAACTCCCTGGGCATGTTTGCCCTGACCATCGTGAATGCGAAGGCACTTAATAAACGTGCTCCGAAGACGATGCTCAGCATCGGCGTCGGGGCAGCTTTGTTCGGCAACTGCTTGCTTTTCCTAGCTATTTTCCTCGGCGCGCCGGTGTGGCTTATGGTGTTGATTCTCTTCTGCTGCATCGCGCCGACGGGCTTCATCATGGGTAACGCTACGGCGCTGGCTACGGGGCTCATGCGCGAAAAGGCCGGTTCGGTTTCCGCGATTATCGGCTTTGTGCAGTCGATTTTGGCGGGCATGGTTAGCCCGTTGATGGGTCTGGGCAATAATCCGGCCCTCACGATGGGCATCGGCATGGTGGTCTGCTCGGCCATTGCTGTGTGCGGTGCTTTCGCGGCCCTGCGCAAGCACGCTTAGCGGCTCGCCTGCTGCCACTTTTGCAAGCACCCAGCCCCGGATACCCAGACCTGCAGGTGGCGATCGTGGTGCCGCCGAGTTGACGGATCCGCGACCTCAGGGTCTGGGTAGCTAGGGCTGGGTATTTGCGGGAACGAGAGGGAGCGGGAGGGAGGGAGCGAGAGCGGGGAGGGAAAGCGAGCCTCGTCGCGCGGCTACTGCAGCGCCGAAGTCAAGCGCATCACGTTATCAACATAGCGGCGGATAAAGCCGCGCTCGTTCCATTCCTCCAAAGTCAGCTCGTGGCTCACAGCGCGATAGTTCGACGCCAACTGGTTGAAATCCTCGAGCAAGTTGCCCTTGGCCACGAGCATGGTGGACTCGTAATTCAGGCCGAAGGAGCGCATGTCCATGTTTGAGGAGCCGAACATGCATAGCGGGTCGCGGCCGGGCTGGTCAGGGTCCGCAATGATGAACTTCGAGTGCAGCACGAAAGGCTCCGGGAACTGGAAGATACGCACGCCCGCCTCCAAAAGTGTCTGGTAATAGGAGGACTGCGCGTGGTTGACCATAAACTGGTCCGCTTTCGCCGAGACATAAAGCTCCACGTCAACGTCGCGATAGCACGCGGTGGTGACCGCCTCGAGCAAGGACTCGTCCGGTACGAAGTAAGGCGAGACCATCACCAAACGGTCTTTAGCGTGGTGCACCAAAGAGTTGAACATTCGCAGGTTCGGCTCCGTGGTGTAACCAGGACCAGACGGGATGAGCTGGAGGAAGTTGGAGTCGTCGGTGAGTGCGTCGTCGTAAGGCAACGGCTCCAGCGAGAGCGCCTCTTCCGATTCCAAGTACCAGTCCACCGCAAAGACCGCGGACAATGAAGTCACCACCGGCCCCGTGAGTTCCACCATGTAGTCCACCCAATAGCGATTCTTGGATTTATAGCTGCGCTTGATCATGTTCATCGATCCGATGAAGCCAGTGTGGCCATCAACCACCACGAGCTTGCGGTGATTGCGCAGGTCGGGGCGGCGGAAGCGGAACTTGTGCAGCTGCAGCGGCAGCATCAAGTGCCACTCGACGCCGATTTCCGTAAGCTTCTTGCCAAAGCCCCAGTAGCCCTTGTACTTGAAGCTGCCAATCTGGTCTAGGAGCAGCTTGACCTCCACGCCGCGGGCGCGGGCGCGCTTGAGCGCCTGGTAGAACACGTCGGTGACCTCGTCCCAAGACTGGATGTAAATCTCGATGTAGACGTACTTTTCCGCCTTATCCACCGCCCTAGAAATAGCCGCGATGGCTTCTGCATAATCGCTGTAAATGCCCTTGTTGTGTCCAATGAGCGCCGGGAAACCCGTCAGGTTGCGGTTGAGAGTAATCAGAGACTCGACCTCTGGGGAGAGCCGGCCGCGCGGATGGTTAGGAGTATTCGCGGTGACGTCTTCCAGCAGGTCATTGGCTTCTTGCTGGATGCGGTGCCGGCGCCTGTTGATATAAGGCGAGCCCATGAGCAGGAACAGCGGAAGGCCTACGAGCGGCAGCAACAAAATAGCCAGCAGCCACGCCGTGGAGCTGGAAGGGCGGCGGCCTTCAGGGACGAAACCGATGGCGACGATCTTGATGCCGTAATCGAGGATCAGGAAAAACAGCTGCCAGAATGACAGATCGATGTTCAGCGCCAAGTTCATGCCTGAGGAGTGCTCCTAACGCACGGAGTCGAAGTCGGGGAGGTCGTAGTCGGCCAAGAGCAAGCAGTGGTCCGAGGTCTTATCCCCGGCTCGCTCAACCATGTCTACCTGTGCGGACTGCACCGTGGCCGCCAAGGACCGCGACGCCAGTTGGAAGTCGATGCGCATACCCTCGTTCTTTTGGAAGCGCAGCGACTTGTAGTCGAAGTAGGTCCAGCGCTGCTCCTCAGTAAAGCGTCGTGTCACTTCCTCCAGGCCGGCCTCCTCGAGCATCTGGAATGCCGCGCGCTCCGGCTCGGTGACGTGAGTCTTACCGCGGAAGGCCTCGATGTCCCACACGTCTTCGTCGCGTGGGGCGATGTTGAAGTCGCCCGTAAGCAGCAGCTTCGACTGTGCGCGGGACTCCGCGTAGCGAGCCAGCGCGTAGAGGAATTGCAGCTTGTAGGCGTAGTGGCGGTCGGTGATTTCGCGGCCATTGGGCACATACAGTGACCAGATTTCCACCCCGCGAATGCGCGCACCCACCGCACGCGCCTCGAGATTCTGTGGCTTTTCTGGGTCTTTGGCAAAGCCCGGCTGGCCGGGAAAGGAGGTAAAGACCTCCTCCGGCTCCGACTTGGACACAATGGCCACGCCGTTCCACTGGTTCAGGCCATGGTGAGTTACGTGATAGCCCGCGGCCTCGAAGTCCATGACGGGGAACTTATCGTCGGCAACCTTGGTCTCCTGCAGGCACAACACGTCGATGTCGTGTTTCGCCAGCAGGTCCACCGCGCGCTGGACGCGGGTGCGGACCGAGTTGATGTTCCAAGTGGCTATGCGCATGGACTACAGGTTACCGCCTTTGCGCATGGCGTACCTATGTCGATGCTGTTCAATGAATCCGAGCTTGCCGTACATGGCCACGCCCGCGCTATTCGACGCCACCACCTGCAGGTATGCCTTTTCCGCGCCGTTGTCTTTGCCCCAGCCCAACATGTGGGAACCGAGGACGGTGCCGAGGCCGCGGCGTCGCCAAGCAGCAGCGACTTCGACGGCAGAGAATCCTAACCACACCGTACCGTCGCCAGACTCGGTGAGGGTGCCGCGGGTGATCGCGATGGTCTCGCCGCTCGGGGCGAGTAGGCGGCCAAATCTCATGGTGCCGTCGATGCGGCTGCGCAGATACTCTAGCGCCTCAGGCGGCAGTGCCTGGCCGCGGAAGTGGTAGAGGTCGAGCCACTCTTGGTCTGGCTGTGCGTCCACGCGGAAAGTGATGCCCTCTGGAAGTGGGGCGCCAGCTACGTCTCCCTCGAGTAGTCGCACCATGACGATGACCTCGGGCTCTAGCTCCCAGTTTTCTGGGGACGCTGCGATGACGCGCTCGGCAGGCTTGCCGATTCGCTCGGGAATAGCCAGGCGAGTGGGGAGATCGTGGCGGGCGTAGAACTCATCGATCTCGTCCATCGGAACCGGGGTGAAGCCCGCCGAGGGACCCAGTGGAACCGCGGAATTGGAGCGGCCAGTCACGCCGTCACCCGCGCGCATGAGCCACTGCCCATCCTTGGTCCACGTGTGTTCCTTTCCGGGGAACGCTGCGGCGGTGGCCACCTCGACGGCCCGGATGTCGGAGTTGCGGACCATGCGCGGGGACAGGCGTTTGATGATCTTCAGTTCCTCCGCCGGGATCTCCACCGCTTCCAGCGAGGAGGGATAGCCGCCCACTTCTTGGGGGCGGATGACCAGTGGATCGAGGGAGAGGACGTGGCCGATGACGTCGGTGTGCATGCCGTCGATTTCGCGCCGGGCGACGACGCGCTCGCCGACCTCGACGGCGTCAGAACGGAAGATGTAGCTCATGTCGATTAAGAGTGCGGCCTATTTACGCGCCGTGGCCGAAGGGATCTTCGTCCTCGCCCGGCATCCAGGTCCAGCCGGCCTCGGTCCACCCGTTGCGCTTGATGATCTTCTTGGCCTGGCGCTTGAAACGGCCGGTGAGCACGTCGGTGTAGACGAAACCGTCGAGGTGGCCGGTCTCGTGCTGGAGCATACGGGCGAAGAAGCCGTAGCCCTCGATGGAGATGTCATTTCCGTGTTCATCCTTGCCGGTGACGCGTGCCCAGTCGGCGCGGCCGGTGGGGAAACCCTCGCCCGGCACGGAGAGGCAGCCCTCGTCCTCGGAGCCGTCGTCGGCAGGCATGCCCTCAGGAATCTCGGAGGTTTCCAAAACCGGGTTGATAACGCAGCCCTTGCGCATGCCGGCCTTGTCGGCCGGCAGCTCGGTACCTTCGGGGCCGTCGGTGTCAGGGCAGTGGTAGACGAAGAGGCGCTTGTTGATGCCTACCTGGTTGGCAGCGAGGCCGACGCCGTGGGCGACGTCCATGGTCTCGTACATGTCCGCGATGAGCTCCTGGAGCTCCGGGGAATCGATGGGCTCAGTGACCGGTTCAGTGGGATTGTGGAGAACCGGGTCGCCGTGGATAACGATGGGGCGAATAGTCATGCCCTACAGTTTAGGCATGCACTCCTTGTCAGACCTAGACGCCGCCATCTTGGAGTTCGAATCCCACGCGCCGCGCGGTATCGGACCCAAGGAGGAAGCCATCCGCACCCAGCTGGATATCTCACCGGTGCGCTATCACCAGCGCTTGAACGTGCTTCTCGACGCCCCCGCTGCCGCCGAGGCCTATCCGGTGCTGGTGGCGCGCTTGCGGCGGGTGCGTGACCAGCGCGAAGAGGTGCGGCGCGCCGCAAGGGGGAATGCCCCAGATTTCGACAGCTAGACGCTAGAGTTACTGTTGTGACTAATGTGAATTCAGATAACTCGGCAGAATCCACCCCTACTGATGCCCCAACCGATGCATCTTCTGGTGCATCGACCGGCGCTGCTGCCGGCGGAGCAAGCGGCCTGCCACTACGCGGCCTTGCGATGGTGCTCATCGCCGTTGCAGTCATGCTCGGCATGTGGGGTCTGTACAAGTTGACCTCCGAGGACTCTAGCGATACCGCGTCTCAAACTGGTGCCTCTGAGGCCGCCACGCTTCCAGCTCCAGCAGAAGGCGAGCCGGGCGCACAGGGCGGAAAACCTGGGTCCGCGGCTCAGCAGGCTCCGGGCGAGTCTGCGCAGGTTTCCGACCCAGCCGCCGCAGGTGCGGCGGGCGAGGGGGAAAACGCAGCAGATCGAGATGGCTACGATGGAGCCCAGGGCGAGGCTGCCAAGCGCGCGCCCAAAGATATTCCGGTCAACGTCTTTAACAACTCGGGCCGCGCGGGCTATGCAGATGAGGAATCCACCAAGCTCAAGGACCGCGGCTTCAAGGTGGGCGAGGTGGGCAACCTGCCTGGCGACGTCCTCACCGTCCCGCAGACCATGGTCTTCTACCCAGCCGGTGACAAAGACGCAGAGGCACTGGCTCGCCAGACTGCAGCCGAGTTTTATGGCGCTACTGCCGTCCCAGAAGGCGCTGTTGCAGAATACCCAGCTGAGCTAGGTGAAAACTACACCAAGGGCAACGCGGTTGTAGCTGTCCTGGCAATTCCGCAGGCCTAGTGCAGCAGGAATAAGTGCAGCAATATAAAATTAAATGCCCAGTATGGTGACTGTGAAAGTTAGACTGAACGGGTGAATACTCCGGAAGAGTCCTTCGCCCGTTCTGCTGAACCCACACTGGGCGTCGAGTGGGAAGTCGCTCTCGTCGACCCCACCACGTGGGATCTCGTGCCCCGTGGCGCCGAACTGATTGAACTCGTCCACGCCGCTGCGCCTGAGATTCACTTGGAGAAGGAATTCCTCCAAAACACCGTTGAGCTCGTCACCGGCATCTGCCACACGGTTCCAGAAGCCGTGGCTGACCTTGCTTACAAGCTTTCCCACGTCCGAGCCGCCGCCGATGAGATGGGCGTTAAGTTGTGGGCTTCGGGTGGACACCCCTTCACTGATTTTCGTGAAAACCCCGTCTCCACTAAGGAGAGCTATTCCGAAATCATCAACCGCACCCAGTACTGGGGCAAGCAGATGCTGTTGTGGGGCACCCATGTCCACGTTGGCATTCGCCATGAGGATCGCGTCTGGCCCATCATCAACGCATTGATGACCAAGTACCCGCACCTGCTGGCAATTTCGGCGTGCTCCCCGGCTTGGGAGGGCCTTGACACCGGATACGCCTCCAACCGCACGATGCTCTATCAGCAGCTGCCCACCGCTGGCATGCCGTACCAGTTCCAAAGCTGGGAAGAATGGCAGTCCTACATGCGGGACCAGGCCATCTCGGGAGTGATTAACCACACCGGGTCGATGCATTTCGACATCCGCCCGGCTTCCAAGTGGGGCACCGTCGAGGTGCGCATTTCTGACGCCTCCTCCAACCTGCGCGAGCTCTCCGCCGTGGTGGCACTGACTCACTGCTTGGTTGTTCACTACGACCGCATGATTGATTGCGGCGAGGAGTTGCCGATTCTGCAGCCGTGGCACGTGGCGGAGAATAAATGGCGCGGCGCGCGCTATGGCATGGATGCCTTGGTGATTACGTCGCGCGAGACGGATGAGCGCTGGATTAAGGATGAACTGGCAGACCTCGTGGAGGAACTAACTCCGCTGGCCCGCGAGTTGGGCTGCGCTGAGGAGCTGGCCCTTATCCACGAAATTATCGATGATGGCGCAGGCTATGAGCGGCAGCGTGCCTTGTACGAAGAGACCGGCAGCTGGCAAAAGGTAGTCGAGGCGACCTGCCAGGAGATGCTGGACCGCCAGCCGTTGGAGCGCAATTAGCGCCCTTCAACGCGGGGGCGGCGCTTCGGCGCGCAAGCTACTTGACGCGAACGGTAGGGATCCTGGTCGTAGGCGCAGCATCCAGTTCGGTGGTGCGCTTTTGTGGCATGAAACCCCAAATTGCGTACACCGCGATGTAGAGGAAGCAAGCTAGTGGCCACACCAGGGAGGCCAATGGCTGGAAGGTTTCCAATGCGTCGAGGGTGCGCGAGGAGCCCCCTAGCCAGACCGGTGCGGCCACGAAAGGCAGTTCCACGATAAGCAGAGCCAGGAAGGACGCTACCGCGGCTAGTTGTGCGCCCCAGACTGTGCGCAGGCGCGTTCCGATGGCCTCGTTGACCGCCAGCATTACCCAAATGCCGAAGGGCACAACCCACACGAAGTGGTGGTACCAGGAGAAGGGCGAAACCAAGCAAGCGCTCAAGCCGGTTAGAGCAAAGGCTGCGGTGCTGTTCTTTCGAATCCACGCCGTACGCAGTGCCAACATGGTCACCATGACAATAATGGCCACGCCCAGCAGCCACAGCGCGGTATCGTCTTCGCCAGTGAGACGGGCGAGGACAGAACGCAGGGACTTAGCGCCTGGGGCATCGACTTCCCCGATACGGTTGGAGTTGAAAACCTTGTCCGTCCAGAAATCCTTTGCGTCGGGGACGAAGGCAACACCGATGCCGATAGTGACTGCGAAAGCGGCAATGGAGCCAATGGCCGCCCACCAGCGCTTCTGGAAGAGCAACGCGAGGCCCATGTAAGCCGGGGTGAGCTTCATGCCAGCGGCAATACCAATGCCGATTCCGGGCAGGCGGAGCTTGGTGGGGAGGAGTAAATCCAGAGACACCAAGAACATCAGCAGGATATTGATCTGTCCGTAGTAGAAGGTGCCGTTGATTGGTTCGGCAGCAAGACTGCTAACCAGCAACGCAATTCCCACCAGCCAGGTCAGCGGCCCGAGCCGATAGCCACGCTCGCGAATGACAAGCATGATGACAATGAAGAGGGCGATTCCCGTGACCCATTGCCAAATCACCATGAGATCGTGGTCACTGAAATCAGCCATCCATTCGAAAAACCAGCCAGCAAACGGCGGGTAGGTGAAGGGAAACTCATGGATATAGGGGGCGTCGTAAAGCTGGCCTCCCGCTTTCAAATCCTTGCCCGCCATTTGGTAAATCTTCAAGTCGAACGGGATCTTGCCGAAGAAAGCGCGGTCGCGGCCGGGATAAATGCTGAAGCGGTAAATCACCAAAGCCGTAAATGCCAGTAAAAGAGTCAACAGTGTGGGCATACCGTAGAGTTTCTTGCCCTGTTTTCTCTTCATTCTGTGCATTAGCTTCTATGAATCCTTTTTCCGACGCATTGAACGAGTCGCTGGCTTGTCGTTGCGAGACATATTTTCAGCGGTACCGTACAGGCCTTCACGTCGTGCAATTCGTGAGGTGCGCTGTGCAGTCACCGGGCTGGTGATCATTGCAAAGAGTACCAGTAACAATAAAATCCCTAAATCGCCACGCTCAGTCACGCTGAAGGAATCGGAGCCTGTGATGCGGAAAAACGCACCGAGAATAGTGAGAATCAAGCCGGTGGTTTGGGGCTTCGAAATGGCGTGCACGCGTGACATTGTGTCTGGGAAACGCGCCACGCCGATCGCTGCGGCGAGGACGAGCAAGGAGCCGATGAGAATCAAGACAATCGAGATGACGTCAGCGAAAAGGTGATAGCTCATTGCGGGTCCCTCTTTCTAAACCTGGTGACCGAAACAGTGGAGATGAAGCCCAGCAGAGCCACCACTAGCATCGCTGAGACCACCGTTGTGTTGAGCGTCCAGCAAATATAAGTGGCCAGCGCACACTGGAACATGGCCACGAGGCCATCCATACCCACCAGGCGATCCAGCGAGTTGGGGCCCACGATGATGCGCCAGACAGTGATCAAGAACGCCACCACCAAAAGCCCTGCCGCGATGGTGAGCAAAATGCCATAAAGCTGCGGATCCATCAGGGATGGCTCCTTTCAAAAATCTCAATCATGGATGCTTCGAGCTGTGCCACCTGGGCAATCTCCTTTTCGATCTCGGCTTCCGACTCCGCGTCCAGAATGTGGATAGTCAGCATGCGGTTCGCGATATCGATGTCGGTGACGGTTCCACCCGGCTGCAGGTTGTACAGGCTCACCGCGAGGGAGAGGATGAACTCGCTGTCGAGGCGCATCGGCAATTCCAGAATCGCCGTCTTGGGTGGTTCCTGGGGGCGCACCGCCAACCAGCCCACCTTCAGGGAAGCGTGGAAAAGGTCCCACGTCCAATGCAGCATGAAAAGGACGAGCTTGCCCCACGAGACTTTCACCCCGGAAATCGGCATCTTTGGAAGTGGTAGCGCTAAGACCACGAAGAGGCCTACCAACAAGCCACCCACGAGGTTGGCCACGGTGACCTCGCCCATGAGCAGGCACCACATGACGGTGATCCAAGCTATGAACCACGGGCGGAAGCGGTGGCGAATGCCAGAAAATTTCATCGCTGCCCCTCCTTCTTCTCTGGTGCGCTGGTGAGCGCGGCGGGAGCCACGGAATCGACGCCGGGCTGCGGCTGCTCAATGGGGGAGCGGCGCTGCTCGAAGGAGTCAGCGTCGTTTTTGTATCGATCCTTCTGGATCAGGGTTCGGGAAGGATTATCAGCGTTGTCGCCCAGCACCGCATAGCGGTAGATGGTGTCATCCTGCGCAGACTCGGCTGCGCGGCTGGTCACACCGGAAATGGGGCCGGCTAGGAAGGTAATCGACACTGACGCCAACACCAACAGGGAGGTGGAAGCCAGCATGCCGAAAGGCACCTTGCCCACGTCCTGGCGCTCTTCGAGCTCGATGACATCCGTGACGTCGGAAAGCGGCGAAGGGTGCGCCAATGCCATGTTGCCTTCTGGGGCATCGGCGCGGTCGCGCAAGAATCCCTTAGCCCACACTAGAACCATGACGTAGAGCGTGAGCAGCGAGGTCAGGACCGCGCCGCCAATCAGGACCCAGGCCTGCCATGAGCCCTCGTTCGCGCCGGCCTGCAGCAAGATGACCTTGCCGAGGAAGCCGGAAAATGGCGGGATGCCGCCCAGGTTCATGGCCGGGATGAAGTACAAAATTGCGATGAGCGGGGCGCTGTAAATCAGCGAGCCCAAGCGGCGCAGGGAGGAGGTACCCGCCTGACGCTCGATGAGGCCCACCACCAGGAAGAGCGCGGTCTGGACCAGAATGTGGTGCACCGCGTAGAAGATGGCGCCGGACAGACCCTGTGCGGTGCCGAGGGACACCCCAAAGATCATGTAGCCGATGTGGCTCACCAGCGTAAATGACAAAAGTCGTTTGATGTCAGACTGCGCCATCGCACCTAAGATACCCACGAGCATCGTGGCCAGCGCTACCCACATGAGCAACTGATCTAGGCCGCCGCCGGTAAAGATGGAGGTGCGTGCACGAATGATGGCGTAGACGCCGACCTTGGTGAGCAAGCCCGCAAAGACTGCCGTGACCAGGGAAGGCGCGGTGGGATAGGAGTCCGGCAGCCAGGCATCCAGCGGGAAGATGGCGGCCTTGATGCCGAAGGCGATGAGCAGCACCGAGAAGATCGCCGTACGGGTGCCCTCCGGGACGTCCTCCATGCGCATGCCGATTTGCGCCATGTTCATGGTGCCCACTGCCGCGTAGACATATGCGAGGGCGAGCACGAAGATGAGAGAGGAGGCCATCGAGACCATAACGTAGCCCACGCCGGCGCGCACGCGGGCGGGCGAGGCGCCCAGCGTGAGCAGAACATAGGAGGCCACGAGGAAGATCTCGAATCCCACATACAGGTTGAACAGATCGCCGGCCAAGAAGGAGACGTTCACGCCCATGGTCAGCAGCATGTACGTCGGCAGGAAGACGGCGACGGGCTCGTCCTTGGAACCGTCGCGAATACCCTGCGAGATGGCGTACCACATCACTGAGAACAAGACCACGGACGAGGTAAAGAGCATCACCGTGGAGAGACGATCGGCCACCAGCGTGATGCCTACGGGTGCGTCCCAGCCGCCGACTTGCAGGGTCTGAATGCCCGCGGTGTCGGCGATCAAGATCAGCAGCGCATTGACCGCTGCCAGCAAAAGCAAAGAGAAGAATGCGATCTGGCGCTGGGCGCCGGGGAACCGGGCGCACAGCATCGACAAGGCCGCGGCGAGCGCCGGGATGACCACGGGCATGGGGATGAGGAAGCCCGTGTAAGGAAGCAGGAAGCTAACCAGCGGAAGCAGGGTCTCAGTCATCGTTTGCCTCCTTTACGGGTTCCTCGAAGAAGGCTGGGCCAAAGGCGTCGCCTTCCTTGGTGGCGCGGCCAGTGGCTGGGTCGTTGGACGCGTCATGATCAGGGGCCGCGGCGGCGTTGCCCGGGCGGGCGGCCAGGGCCGCGATTGCGGTATCTTCCGCGTCGTCCTCAATAACGTCGGCGGTGCGGTAGCGGTACTGGCGGTAGGCCAGGGTCAGGATAAATCCTGTCAGCGCCATGGAGATCACGATGGCTGTCAGGATCATGCCTTGGGCCAGTGGGTCCGCGATGTTCTCACCGTATTGGGCGGTCTCGCGGCCGTCGATAGGCGGCGATCCCGCCTGCCCGCCAGCCTGCAGAAGCAGCAGGTTGGCGCCATTGCCCAGCAGCAGGATGCCAAGCAGCATCTTGGTCATGGCGCGGTCAAGCATGAGATACACGCCAGCACCGCACAGCACGCCTGCGGCGAGGAGAAGGAACAGATTGGCTTCCATTCTTAGCTCTCCTTTCCGGTGGTGTGGGCTTGCGTTGTGCTTGGGGCATCGGGTTGCGCTGCGCTTGACGACGCCCGCGTGGCGCCCGCCGCGTTCTTCTCACGGGAGGAGGTTCGTTCTTTCTGGCGGCGCGCGAGCGAGCGGGCACGGTCACGGGCACGCTGCTTACGCATCTCCTCTTCCTCGTCAAGCTTGCCGCCGAGCGAGTTGAGGATGTACAAGGTCAGGCCCACCACGATGAGGTAGACGCCCGCGTCGAAGACCAACGCGGAGGGCAGCGAGACATCGCCTATGAGCGGCACCGCCACCTTGGTGTAGCCGGTGGTCAAAGGCGGGTGGTTGAAGGCCAGCGGCACAACCACCGAGCCCACCGAGATGAGCAATCCGGTGCCCATGGTGCGCCCGCCGTCGATGGGTAGCGCCTCGTCGAGCTCAGCGCGGCCACCTGCCAGGTAGCGCAGGATAAGAGCCAGCGCCGCGACCAAGCCGCCGGCGAAGCCGCCGCCGGGTGCATTGTGGCCGGAGAAGTAGAAGTACAGCGAGAGCGCGATCATCGAGGGGAAGAGCAGTCGCGTGGCGACATCCACCATGAGGGAGCGGTTGAGGGCCTGTTCTGATTCCACGCCTGCCGCCAGCCAGCGGCGCCCAGTGACCTGCAGGGTGGGGCGGCGCGAGTCGCGGGTGAAGGATTGGGTGCGATAAATCAGCGATGCGATACCCGTGGCGGCGATAACCAACACGGTGATCTCACCGAAGGTATCCCAGGCGCGCAGGTCCACCAACAGTACGTTCACGGTGTTGGCGCCGTGTCCGATTTCTTTGGCTAGTTCCGGCATGAACTCGGAAATGGGGTTGGAGCGGCGGGCATTGATGGCGAATATTCCCACGAGCGTCACGGTAAGGCCCACGCCAACCGCGAGCCAGGCGCGCAGGCGACCCATCTTGGGGTCCTGCTTCCACTCGGTATTAGCCGGCATGCGGCGCAGAACCAGCATGAACAAGACCATGATGATGGTCTCCACGAGCAACTGGGTCAGGGCTAAGTCAGGTGCGCCATGCAGCGCAAAGAGGAAGGACAGTGCGTAGCCGGTGACGCCAACGATGATGACGCCAGACAGCCTATTGTCCGTCACGGTGGCAGCGACAGCACAGACGATGATGATGAGCGCAGCAACGATCTGCCACGGGTTTTCCGCCACGATCATGCGTACGTTGGTGAGGTCGCCGCGGATGAGCATGATGACCGGCAGCACCATGAGGGTGGCGAAGATGATCGACATGTTCATCTGCAGGGAGCCGCGCTGCGTGGAAGCGGTGGTGTGCAGCGAGAGCTGACGCAGGCTGTTGATGACGGTGTCGTAGGCCTGGTCTGCTGAGCCCAAAGCCGGGTACTGGAACTGCCACTTGGCCAGTTCTGCGCGCTGCCAGTGGAGGATGATAGCGGCCACGACGATGACTACGGAGATGCCCAGCGGTACTGTCCAGCCGTGCCACAGAGCGAGGTAGGTGTGCTCGTCAGCGCCGAAGATGTTGTTGAGGTGCTGGTTGATGCCGAGGGAAAGCGGCTGTGGATTGACGCCGAAGAAGATGGTCAGGGCCGTGAGGCCCGCAGGCGGAATCCACAACAGCGGGGAGAGCGCATGCATGTCGGCCACGGCGTCGGAAGTGCCGCGGCTTTGGCCCGCAGCGTCTTTCTTCGTGGCGAAGGCGCCCCACAGGAAGCGCAGCGCGTAGGCCATGGTCAGCATGGAGCCCACGACGACGCCCACCAAGAGCATGTTGCGTGGCATGCCAACGAGCAGCTCCTCGTGGAGGATGGTTTCAAGCGTGGCTTCCTTGGCCACAAAGCCCAGCAGGGGAGGGATGCCCGCCATGGACAGTGCCGGAATAATGGCAAGCAGGTACAGGCCGGGCTTTGCCTTGCCGAGGCCAGAGAGCTTGTCGATGTCGCGCGTTCCCGACGCATGGTCGATGGCACCAACGATCATAAACAGCGCAGCCTTGAACAGGGAATGCGCAAAGGTCAGCGCGAGGCCTGCCTGCAATGCCTCGCGTGAGCCAATGGCCACGATGGTGGTGATGAAGCCCAACTGTGAGACGGTGCCATAAGCCAAGATGAGCTTGAGGTCGCGCTGCTTGAGGGCCATCCAACCGCCCAACAGCATCGTTAAGGTGCCAAGCGGCAGCACGACGAGATGCCAGGTGGCCACCTCGTGGAACTCCGGTGCCAAGCGCGCAACCAGGTAGATACCGGCCTTCACCATCGCAGCGGAGTGCAGGTAGGCAGAGACCGGCGTCGGCGCGGCCATGGCGCCGGGCAGCCAGAAGTGCGCGGGGGCGATGGCGGATTTACTCAGTGCGCCGGCCAAGATGAACACGATGGCAATCGTGATGTACGGGGTCTGGGCGAGGCGGTCGAAAGTCTCGATCTCACTAAACGTCCACGTGCCCGTTTGGCGGCCGAGCAGGATGATGCCCATGAGCATGGCGAGGCCGCCCAGGGTGGTGACCATGAGCGCCTGCTGCGCGGCGTGACGCGAGGAGGCGCGTTCGCCGTAGTAGCTCACCAGGAGGTAGGACAGCAGGGAGGTCACTTCCCAGAACACGTACATCATCAGGAAGCTATCGGAGATGACCAGTCCATACATCGCGGTGGCAAAGCAGACCATCTGGGAGCCAAACATGGCCAGACGCCGGGGAGTCTGGTCGAAGTAGCCCCAGCAATAGAGCAGAACCAAAGCGCCGACGCCCAAAATGATGAGGCTAAAGAGGGCAGAGAGCGCGTCCATGCGCAGATCGACGTTGAGGTTCGCGTCCGGCATCCACTCCATGGTGTAGCGCAGCGTGGCACCGTCACGGAAGGCGCCGGTGGTGAGTTGTTTGAGGACCCAGAAAAAGCCCGCGCCGGGGACAATAGCGAGTGCGCCAAAAGCAGGACGGCCAACAAAAAATATGAGGAAGGGCGCGATGATGGTGGCCAGCACCAAGGCACTCAAGACAGCTATCACAGCTAGGCTCAGGTCTCCTTCTCGTTCGGAGCCGCACGAACACAGTGGCGCACGTGTGACATGTATTCAAATTCAAGCATGCGCCGATGAACTCATCGCGGGCCGAAGCAGAGGCATCTGGCCGGTTAATGAACCACTTTGAAAGGAACCTAGGAAGGTGCCACTGGCAGCGTCAACGCCCCCTTTTCTCACCGCATTGACGCCGAGGGCGCAAGGGTGGATGTATGGAAGTCATGCTCCAAGCATTCACCGCAAGCGTTGAAAATTGGAGAAAACAGGTTTGGGGACGCATCACGAATGGCGCAGCCAATACTGGCGACTATACCTGCCGACTTTCTGAAAGTCACAGATTTTTAAGGAGGCAGTTATATATGGGGCCAGTTTGGCAGCACACAGGGGCACGCCGTCGTGGCGTACCCCTGAATAAAAGTACCTTTGGCTCTCTTAACTTGATCTGTTAACTGATCTGGCAGGTTGGTTTTAGGCGAAGCGCTGGAGGAAGTAAGCCTCGGCAGTAGCAATCTTTTCGATCTCCGTTGGATCCACAGACTCGTTGGCGGAGTGGATGGTGGCCTTCGGATCCTCAACGCCGAAGAGTGCGATCTCGGCATTCGGGTGCTTCTCCTGCAGCTCCACGGTCAGTGGGATGGAACCGCCCATGCCCTGGGAGACGGTTTCTGTGCCGTAGGCTTCGGCGAGGCACTCGCCGAGCAGCGTCGCGGCTGGCTTTTCCGGATCGGTTTCAAAGCCACGGTTAGCCTCGAGGATCTCGACCGTGATGTGCGCGCCCCACGGCACGTGCTTCTTCAGGTGCTCGGCCACGGCCTCCGCGGTAGAGCGGGGGTCCATGGTGGCTGGGGTGCGCAGGTTGAGGTTTGCAGCAGCGGTGGCCGGAACTGCGTTGACGGCCTCGGCAACCGGGGTGGAGGTGAAGCCGGTAACGGTAATTGCCGGGCGAGCCCAGATCATGTCGGCGATCTCGGTGGCGCCTGCCGGATCCTGGGAACCCATGATCTCGGTGCCGTCGAGCATCTGTGCATCGGAACGGAAGTCCTCCGGAGCGTAGGCACTGGTCTGGCCTTCCGCCAGCGGCCAGGAGCCTGCGCAGTCGACGCCATCGATAACCGTGCGACCATGCTCGTCGCTGAGAGAATCGAGTGCGCGCATGAGTGCCTTGACGGCGTCGGGAGCTGCGCCGCCAAACTGACCGGAGTGCACGCCCGCCTCGAGGGTGTCAACCTGCACGTAGATCTGCGCGCCGCCGCGCAGGGAGGTGGTCAGGGTAGGCAGGCCGGCCTTGGCATTGCCGGCGTCGGCGATGAGGATGGCGTCGGCAGCAAACAGCTCCGGGCGCTCCTCGATGAGGGCGGACAGGCCCTCGCCGCCGCGCTCCTCGGAGCCTTCGATGAGGAAGGTGAGGTTGAGGTCGGTGCCGCCGTTGGCGTCGATCGCGCGCAGGGCAGCCAAGTGCATTGCGACGTTGCCCTTGCAGTCCGCTGCGCCGCGGCCGTACCAACGCACCTCGCCGGAGGCGGATGGGCGCTCGGTTAGGGTCAGCGGATCGGACTCCCACGGTTCACGCGGGCCGACGGGGACAACATCGTAGTGGGAGTAGAGCAGCACGGTCTTGGCGCCCTCTTTGCCCGCGCGCTTGCCGACGAGCGCGGTGGAGCCGTCAGCAGTAGGAATGGCCTCGACGTCGACGCCTGCTTCGGTCAATGCGGAGCGGACCCATGCGGCGGCCTTGGCGCACTCTTCTTCCAGACCTGGCTCATTGTGAACGGAGTTGAAGGAGACGAGCTCCTTGAGCTGAGCGAAGATGCGCTCGCGGTCAGCGGTGATGAATTCAGAAATAGCAGTCATGCTCACTAACATACCCGCCGCGTAGGGATGCCTGAACGTTTGAGTTTCTGCCCGTGTGGACTAGGGTTTATGGGTACTTAATTACAGAATCTAAATAGATTTCTCACTAGAAGGAATTCGGCATGGCACACAACGCCGCCCCCGCTTCGTCCTCGCCAGCTTCTGCTGGTCCAACACTGCGCGAGCTCACACTGCGTGGCATTCTCATCGGTGGACTGATCACACTGGTATTCACCGCTGCCAACGTCTACCTCGGCCTCAAAGTCGGCCTGACTTTTGCTACGTCGATTCCGGCAGCCGTCATCTCCATGGCCGTGCTGCGCAGGTTCGCAGGTCACAACATCAAAGAGAACAACATCGTGCAGACCATTGCGTCTGCCGCTGGCACCCTCTCTGCCATCATCTTCGTCCTGCCGGGCTTGGTCATGGTGGGTTATTGGAAGGGCTTTAGCTTCTGGGAGACTGCTGCGGTCTGCGCCATCGGTGGCGTACTCGGCGTGATGTACTCCATCCCGCTGCGCCGTGCCTTGGTGACGGGCTCCGACCTGCCTTACCCGGAGGGCGTCGCCGCCGCGGAGGTGCTTAAGGTCGGCGCCGACAACGGCGCTTCCGCAGCCGCCCATGAAGAAAACGCCAAGGGCCTGCGCGTCATCCTCGTTGGCGGCATCATCTCCGCAGCGTTGGCTCTGCTTGCCGCGATGAAGGCCGTGGCCTCGTCAGTGTCTACCTACTTCAAGCTGGGCTCCGGTGCCACCACCCTGGGTACCTCGCTGTCCATGGCGCTCATCGGCGTGGGTCACCTGGTTGGCATGTCCGTGGGTATCGCAATGCTCGTGGGCGTTGTCATCTCCTTCTTCATCCTGTTGCCGATGCACACCGCCGGCGACATTGGCGGACTCGACGCCACCGCGCTTGCCGATACCGTCGACTCCGTATTCTCTGGTGAGATTCGCTTCATCGGCGTGGGCGCCATGGCTATCGCCGCCATCTGGACGCTCCTCAAGATCACCGGCCCAATCGTCAAGGGCATCTCCGAGTCCCTGGCCTCTTCCCGCCAGCGCAAAGCCGGCCAAAACGTGGACGTGGCTGAGCGCGACATCCCATTCCCTTATGTCCTAGGCACCATCGTCATTTTGATGGTCCCGATTGCGCTGCTGCTGTGGGACTTTATCTCGGGCACTGATATCCACGAGCACATGGGCGTGCTCATTACGGTCTCCGTCCTGTTCACCCTGTTGGTGGGCCTCATCGTGGCCTCTGTGTGTGGCTACATGGCGGGCCTTATCGGTGCGTCGAACTCGCCGATTTCCTCCGTGGGCATCATTGCTGTGCTCGCGGCCTCGCTGCTTATCGCCGCTGTTACCCGCGGTACCTCTGCGGAACCGCTTTCGCTCGTGGCCTACACCTTGTTCACCGCGGCGATTGTCTTTGGCATCGCCACGATTTCCAACGACAACTTGCAGGATCTCAAGACCGGCCAGCTCGTCGGGGCGACCCCGTGGAAGCAGCAGGTGGCACTCATCATCGGTGTGCTGTTTGGCTCTGTGGTCATCCCGCCGATTCTGCAGGTCATGCTCACCGGCTTTGGCTTCCAGGGCATGGAAGGCGCCGGCGAAGACGCCCTCGCTGCACCGCAGGCTGCGCTTATGTCGTCGGTGGCTTCTGGCATCTTTGATAGCTCGCTGGATTGGAACCTTATCTTTACCGGCGCGGCTATCGGCGCTGTGCTCATCGTCATCGACGAGGTCTTGCGCAAGACCACCAGCAAGTACTCGCTGTCTCCGCTGGCTGTTGGCATGGGCATGTACCTGCCGGCCTCGCTGACCATCATCATCCCGATCGGCGCCATCTTGGGCTACTTCTATGACAAGTGGGCCGCCAAGCAATCCAACCCTGACTTCTCTAAGCGCATGGGCACTCTGCTGGCAACTGGCCTTATTGTTGGTGAGTCCCTGTTCGGCGTGGTCAACGCCGCCATCATCGCGGCCTCCGGCGGGGAGTCTCCGCTGGAGATTTTCGAAGGTGGCACCGTCTCCAACGTCCTGGGCATCATCTTGTTCGTGGTGGGCATCGGCTTTGCTTACCGCTGGACCAAGTCAAAGGTCACCAAGAGCTAGCGCTTTCCGGCGCTGCCTACGCCCTCGCCGTTCTTTTTCACACCCGCGCCGACCTTTTCGCACCCGCGCCGTTTCACACCCGCGCCTTTTTACACCCGCGCCGTTTACCGGCGCGGGTGTTCGCTTATAGCGTGCCGGGCAGCTCGTGTCCTACCTTGCACTCGTAGTAGGGGAGTGCCAGAATGGTCGCTAGCACTCCCATAGGGCAAGTGCCAGAAAACCCCATCTATGTGGTTGAGGCTGGTCCACACTCACCAGCCGTGCCGTCGCGGGCGTCCGTATAGATACAGACGTGAGTGTCGTCCTAAACAAAACTAAGGAGCACAAACACAATGGCAAAGATTATTGCCTTCGATGAAGAGGCACGTCGCGGCCTTGAGCGTGGTCTGAATACGCTGGCCGACGCAGTTAAGGTCACCCTCGGCCCTAAGGGCCGCAACGTCGTCCTGGAGAAGTCCTGGGGCGCCCCGACCATTACTAACGATGGTGTCTCCATCGCTCGCGAGATCGAGCTGGAAGATCCTTACGAGAAGATCGGCGCTGAGCTGGTTAAGGAAGTCGCCAAGAAGACTGACGACGTTGCCGGTGACGGCACTACCACCGCTACCGTTCTCGCACAGGCACTGGTTCGTGAGGGCCTGCGCAACGTAGCCGCTGGTTCTAACCCTATGGGCATCAAGCGCGGTATCGAGTCCGCAACCAAGGCTGTTGTTGACTCTCTGCTCTCCTCCGCAAAGGAGATTGAGACCCAGGAAGAAATCGCAACCACCGCGGGCATCTCCGCGGCTGACCCGGCAATCGGTGCCAAGATTGCTGAGGCTATGTACACCGTGGGCAACGGATCCGTGAACAAGGATTCCGTTATCACCGTTGAAGAGTCCAACACCTTTGGCGTGGACCTCGAGGTTACTGAGGGTATGCGCTTCGACAAGGGCTACATCTCCGGTTACTTCGCTACTGATATGGAGCGTCAGGAGGCAGTCCTCGAGGATCCGTACATCCTGCTGGTTTCTTCCAAGATCTCTAACATCAAGGACCTCGTTCCGCTGCTGGAGAAGGTCATGCAGACTGGCAAGCCGCTGCTGATCATCGCCGAAGACGTTGAGGGCGAAGCACTGTCCACCCTCGTCGTGAACAAGATCCGTGGCACCTTCAAGTCCGTTGCTGTTAAGGCTCCGGGCTTCGGCGACCGCCGCAAGGCTACCCTGCAGGATATGGCTATCCTGACCGGCGGCCAGGTCATCTCCGAAGAGGTTGGTCTTTCCCTCGAGACCGCTGAGATTGAGTACCTCGGCCAGGCGCGCAAGGTTGTTGTCACCAAGGATGACACCACCATCGTCCAGGGTGCTGGCAACCAGGAGCAGATCGACGGCCGCATCAAGCAGATCCGCGCTGAGATTGAGAACTCCGATTCTGATTACGACCGTGAGAAGCTGCAGGAGCGCCTGGCCAAGCTGGCTGGCGGCGTTGCTGTCCTGAAGGTTGGCGCGGCAACTGAGGTTGAGCTCAAGGAGCGCAAGCACCGCATTGAGGACGCAGTCCGCAACGCAAAGGCTGCCGTTGAAGAGGGCATCGTTGCCGGCGGTGGCGTTGCGCTGCTGCAGGCTGCTTCCGCTCTGGATGCGCTGGATAACCTCACCGGCGACGAAGCAACCGGTGTGAAGATCGTTCGTGAGGCACTGTCTGCACCGCTGAAGCAGATTGCTCACAACGCTGGCCTGGAGCCGGGCGTTGTTGCTGACAAGGTTGCATCCCTGCCTGCTGGCCAGGGTCTGAATGCTGCAACCGGCGAGTACGTTGACCTGATGTCTGCTGGCATCAATGACCCGGTCAAGGTCACCCGCTCCGCACTGCAGAACGCTGCTTCCATCGCAGCGCTGTTCCTGACCACTGAGGCTGTTGTCGCTGACAAGCCGCAGCCGGCTGGCGCTGGTGCTGGCATGCCAGAGGCTGATGCTATGGGCGGTATGGGCTTCTAATAGTCAGTAGACGCACCGCTTAGTAATTAGGCGCGCTGATGCCCCGTGAGGGGCGCTGGCGCGCTTTTGTCATGCTGTAGGCGCCATGGGAAGGACGGCGGGCAAAAGGGGTCAGGTGGGCGCCTGGAGCTACTTTCCGATGTTTCATCGCGCGTGTCGCTACCAACCTTTCGGCAAAAGTGTGCAGGGTCGCGGCAGACGCCGCTAGATCGAGACGTGTACGGCTGGGCGACGGTCGCCGTGGGGGCGCCCCTTGCGGGGTCGTGCGCACTGCCTTCTCGGCAGGGATGAGGTAATCTCCGCGCTGTTGCTGATATGGCGCAAGTGAATCGAATGAGACTTGCGAAATCAATTTCTATCCCATGCGCCCATCGGCCAAGGCGACGTGGTGGCTTCTGGCGGGGTCGATTCGCCCCCGGTATAGGGTAAAAAGTGAGGGGCGGAAAAAGCTTTCTAAAGCATTTGCGAGCGGTTTTGCTATGTCGAAAACTAGCCAGGATCCGTTACGGGTGCGCATATATTCTTAAGTTGAGTCGGTGATCGGATCATTATTTTCGCTGGTAAATAAGTTTCGCCATCAATGTGTTTAATGTCATAGCCTCAAATCTGTAACGCGGCTTATTGCAAACTGGCGAAAATCTCACTCGCGTTTCAACTTGCCTTGTCGCCAGATTGTGACAAAATGGTTTCCCGTGACGCCCACAGAGGGTGTCTGCAAAACCGCAAACCCCTCCGGGCGTATCAAACTTTGATTCCCGGAATTCACATATAGGAGCTTCATAATGGATCTCTCCCTCGTTCAGACCCACCTCGACAACTTCGTTGACACCTGGAAGGGCTGGAACAGCGTGTTCACTGGCCTGAACGGTTTCCTGAACCTGTTCCTGGGCGGCGACGCTGCTCCGATCAAGGAGCTCTCCTCCACCTGGGAAGCCTTCAAGGGCCTCCACTCTTCCAAGTAAGACTTGGTTTCAATCTTCATTCGATTTTTTAAATTTAAGGAGACACTATGTCTGACTTCTCTTCCCAGTTCGCAGCCTCCTCTGAGGGCATCCTCCAGCCGCTGAAGTTCATCTTCGACCTGGCCTACAAGATCGTTGGCCCGCTGGTTGAAGCTGCTGACGGCGCTTCCAAGCTGATCGGTATGTTCGTCTAAGAACATCCCTATCGCGTAAGCGATTTCTAAGAGCCTCACCTTTTGGTGGGGCTCTTTTGCTATGTCTGGGTGGGGGAGGGCTTAGGGGTAAATCGGTGGAGCTGTAGTGTAATTTAACGCGCCGAATAGTTGGGTGACCGGTAAACTTTTAAGTATGGCTGACATTAAAGACGACGAACTTCCTGAGATTGACCTTGCTAAGACCGACGGCTACGTCGTCGATGATTCTGACGAGGACGACCCGGCCCTCATCATGCCGGATGGTTCGCCAATTGAAACCTGGCGGGAGAACTACCCGTACGAAGAGCGCTTGTCGCGCGATGAGTATGAGAGCACCAAGCGTGCGCTCCAAATCGAGCTGCTGAAGTGGCAGAACTGGACCAAAGAAACCGGCCAGCGCCACATTATCCTTTTTGAAGGTCGAGATGCAGCCGGCAAGGGTGGCACCATCAAGCGCTTTAATGAGCACCTCAACCCACGTGGTGCGCGCACCGTCGCATTGGAGAAGCCGTCCCCACGTGAGTCGACCTCTTGGTACTTCCAGCGCTATATTCAGCACTTCCCAGCCGGCGGCGAAATCGTTTTCTTCGACCGCTCCTGGTACAACCGTTCTGGCGTCGAACGCGTCATGGGTTTTTGCACCGAGTCCCAGCACGCAGAGTTCCTGCGCGAAGTCCCGATGCTTGAGAACATGATTCTTGGCTCTGGTATTTCCCTGACCAAGCTGTGGTTCTCCGTCACTCGTAAGGAACAGCGCACCCGCTTCGCTATTCGCCAGATTGACCCAGTGCGTCAGTGGAAGCTTTCCCCGATGGATCTAGCTTCCCTAGATAAGTGGGATGATTACACCCGCGCCAAGGAAGAGCAGTTCCGCTACACGGATACCGAAGAGTCCCCGTGGATCACCATCAAGTCCAACGACAAGAAGCGCGCTCGCATCAACGCTATGCGCTACGTGCTCTCTAAGTTTGAGTACACCAACAAGGACCACGAGGTAGTTGGCGAGCCTGACCCGCAAATCGTTATGCGTGGTCGCGATCAAATTGGTGATTAAATTCGATGTCTAGCCTCGTCGCCGCCGCCGAACTCGAGAGTGGCTTGTGGAGCGTACGCCTCACGCGTGCAGAAAAACGCAACGCGTTAAGCGTGGCGCTCTGCAAGGACTTGGCAATAGCATTAGATGCTGCGGTTGAAGCAGGCGCGTCGACAGTTCTACTTGAAGCAGACGGCCCCGTGTTCAGCGCGGGCGCTGATCTGACTTCCCAAAATTTTCAAGGCGAGTTGTACCCGACCCTTGAGGCACTCTTCGCAAAGATTGCCCGATTACCGGTCCCTGTCATCGCTTGGATCGAAGGCCCCGCTATCGGTGCCGGAATGATGCTCGCCATGGCTTGCGATATCCGCTTTGTAGCCCCGGCGGCATCCGCCGCCCAAGCCATCAGCTTTAGCTTGCCAGTAGCCAAAATGGGCATCGGCGTTGATCCTGCTACTGTGCGCAATCTTCAGCTGCTTGTCGGCGGCTCATGGGCCCGCCGGATGCTGATTGCCGGGGAGATTCTTAGCCTAGAAGACGCACTGTCTACTGGATTCGCGATCAGCGCAGGTAGTCGCGAGGAAGTTATGGCAGCGGCAGCGCAAATCGGCAAAGGCTCCCCACATACCTTGCTTAATCTCAAGATGGAGTTTGCCACGTCGTCGTCAAGCCCCTTCTCTGAAGAAGAGCGTAACGCTGCCCGTGTAGAAGCGTGGCGGGCGCGTCAGCAGTAAACCGTCCGATGCCCCTAGCTGCTAGAGCGTGGGGATTTCCTGCCGGAATTCCGAGACTATGTAGCAGTTAGGGGCGGTCGTAGTTTTAAGGGGCGTGCAAGAGAAAGCCGCCCTGATTGCCAAATCGTGGCGCAAATGTGAAAGAAATCGGCGCCAATTTGGCAATCAGGGCGGCTACGGGGTGAAGCAGCAGCGGGGGCTAAGCCCAGGGCTCAATCGGGTTACCCTGCCACACCGAGTTGGCAGGCACGCGGTCACCGCGCATAACCAGCGAGCCTGGGCCCACGGTGGCGGCCTTGCCCACCAGCGACGCCGGCAGTGCCACGGAGTGGGACGCTAGCGTGGAGCCGGCCTCAATGGTGACCGTGTCGAGGCTCATCACGCGGTCCTGGAAGAGGTGCGTCTGCACCACGGTGCCTGGACCCACGGAGGCGCCGGCGCCCACAACACACAGGTCGGTTTCCGGGAACCAGTAGGAATCAATCCACGCGCCGCCGCCAATCTTGACGCCAAGAGCGCGCAGACCGAGGTTAATCTCACCGGTGCCCAGCGTGTGCTGGAAGAACCACGGCGCAGCGACTGCCTCCACGAAGGCGTCTTGGAGCTCGTTGAGCCACACGAAGGCGGACCACAGCGGGTGGTCACCCGAGCGGTGTTGGCCCACGCAGATCCACTTCACGGCCACGGTGATCGCCATGCCGACGCCCCCGACAGCCGTCAAGATGAGACCGGAAAGCAGCCAGGCAACAGCGATGCCAAAGGAATCGACAAGGGCGTAAAGGCTGGCCAGAACACCGGCCAAGAGCATCGCAGAGGTCATTGGCGCGAGCAAGCGCATCGTCTCCACGACGCCGCGCGCTGCCTTGACCCCGAAGCCCGGGTTGTAGGTCAAAGACTCGCCCTGCACGCCGTCCACGTGTGCTTCGACGCGACGCATGCGCTCCGGCGGGGAGCCCCACCAGTTGGAACCGGACTTGGACTTCTTTGGCGTCGACGAGAGCACTGCAACCAGTGAGTTCTTCGACAGCTTGCGGCCTGGTCCCGTGATTCCGGAGTTGCCCACGAAGGAGCGCTTGCCCACCTTGGTCTCGCCAGTGAGCATCCAGCCGCCGCCGAGTTCGTAGCCGCCGATCATGGTGTCGTCGGCGAGGAACGCACCGTCCTTGATGTCCGTGAGCTTGGGGATCATCACCGCGGTGGAAATCTCCACGTCCTTGCCGATCTTGGCCCCGAGCGTGCGGAACCACAGGGGAGTCAGCTGCGAGGCGTAGAGCGGGAACAAGGTGGTGCGGGCATCGTCCATGAGGCGCTCGATGGACCACAGGCGCCAGCCTGCGGCCGAACGCACCGGAACGACGCCCGGCTTGAGCCCGATGGACAGAATCCGCACGCCCAGCCAGGTCTGCGCCATGTAGAAGGCGAAGGCCACCAGCGCGCCGAATGGGGCGAAGAAGAGGGAGCCGATGAAGTCGTTGCCTTCGGTTACGTGGAGACCCCACGCGACCAACGCCGCGCCGAGACCCAGCGCCACGATGGGCTGGATTGCGAGCAGAATCGAGGTCAGGCCGTAGAAGGCCACCCACCATGGGCGGCGCTTCGGCAGCTCGGAAGGGAATCGGTGCTTGGAGCGGCCCACCTTCTTGGCCGGCGAGCCGGACCAGCGCTGGCCGTCCTTGATTTTCTTCTTGCCGGTAACCGTGGAACCGGCCTCCACGTGGGAGTACTTGCCCACGTTGGTGCCCGGCAGCAGCGTCGAGCGCGCACCGACGCGCGCGCCTTCGGCAACGTTGATGGCGCCGACGTGGAGGATATCGCCGTCGAGCCAGTAGCCGGAGAGGTCCACCTCCGGCTCGATGGCGGCGTGGTCGCCGAGGGCCAGCAGGCCCGTGACCGGCGGCAGGGAGTGCAAGTCGACGCCGCGGCCAATCTTCACGCCCAAGGTGCGGGCATAGTTGTTGACCCAGGTGGCGCCGGCAATAGACCGTGATCCGGAGGCATCGGCCCAGCGCTCAGCGGCCCAGATGCGCAGGTGCGTCGAGCCGCCGCGCGGGTAGTCACCGGGCTCAATTCCACTGGTGAGAAGGCGTGCTCCGTAGCCGCCGATAGGGATGCGGCCAATTGGAGTGGCGAAGACGATGACCATGACAGCCACCAGCCACCACGGGGTGGTCAGCGCCCAGTCCGCGCCGACGGCGTGGGCGAGGTTGGAGCCCAGCAGCAGCCAGGCCAGCCAGGAGGTGGCAGCCAGGGTCATCACCGGGACCTGGATGAGGGTCTGCAGCGCGCGGGTGCGGCCGCTGACCTTGCGCACGGAGCGCGGGGCGACGGTGGCGGGGCGCTCCTCAGCGCCCCCGATGTGCTCGGCGAGGGAGCCGAGGCGTGGGTGGTCGTAGAGATCCCGCACGGCCACGGTGGGGTAGCGCTCGCGGATGCGGCCCACGAGCGTCGCGGCGGCCAGGGAGGTGCCGCCCAAGGAGAAGAAGTCCGCGTTCTCGTCGGAGACGGAAACACCGAGGGTTTCGACCCACAGCTGCGCCAGCCACTCCTCGGTCTGGGTAAGACCTGCAGCTTCCACACCAACGCCTGGCAGCGGCCACGGCAGGGCCTTCTTGTCCACCTTGCCGGAGGTGCGGATGGGCAGCTCCTCCATCACACAGATGCGAGGGACCAAGGCTGCAGGCATGGTCTCAGCGAGACGATCGTGCGCGGCTTGCTGGTCGAAGCCCTTTGCTTCGTCCTCGAGGGACACATAGCCCACCAGCACGGATTCGCCGCCTGGCGTCTTTTGTACGGCTACGGCCGAGTTATAGACGTTGGGCAACGCGGCGACGTTGGCCTCGACCTCACCGAGCTCGATGCGGCGGCCGCCAATCTTGACTTGGTCGTCCACGCGGCCCACGAAGTAAAGGCCGTCCTCTTCCAAGCGCACGTGGTCGCCCGTGCGGTAGGCACGCTGCCATGCCATGGACTGCAGCGGCGCGTACTTTTCCGTGTCCTTGGCTGGGTCCAGGTAGCGGGCGAGTCCCACGCCACCGATGACGAGTTCGCCGACATCGCCGAGGCCCACGGGGAAGCCTTGCTTGTCGACGACCGCCAAGTCCCAGCCGTTCAAAGGCAAACCGATGGACACGGGGCGGCCTGGCAGCATGCGCTGCGCGCAGGCCACGACGGTGGCCTCAGTTGGGCCGTAGGTATTCCACATCTCACGGTCATCGGTTGCCAGACGGTCCACCAGTTCCTGGGAGCAGGCTTCGCCGCCGACGATGAGCAGGCGAATGTTGTCGAGCGCCTCGGCTGGCCACAGGCCCGCCAAGGTAGGGACGGTGGACACGACGGTGATGTCGCGGCGGATGAGCCAGGGGCCTAAGTCCATGCCGGAGCGGACCAGAGAACGTGGCGCGGGCACCAGACAGGCGCCGTGGCCCCAGGCTAGCCACATCTCTTCGCAGGAGGCGTCAAAGGCTACGGAGAGGCCTGCGAGGACGCGGTCGTCGGGGCCGAGCGGGCCGTGCGGATGATCCACGAGGAAAAGAGCTGCCTCAGCGTCAACAAATGCGGCCGCGGAGCGGTGGCTGACGGCAACGCCCTTGGGCTTGCCGGTGGAGCCGGAGGTAAAGATGATCCAGGCGGTATCGTCCGGGGTCGGCACGCCGGCCTCGTCGCCTCTTGCTGCGGGGCGCTGCGGACGCAGGGAGCGGAAGCCTTCGTCGCTGAACACGCCGTCGATGTCGGCCTCGCCGAAGACCATCTCGGCGCGCTCGTCGGGGTCGTCGGCATCGACAGGCACGTAGGCCGCGCCCGCAGCCAAGGTGGCCAGAATCGCCAGGTAAAGTTCTCGCTTGCCGGAGGTCATCCGGATGCCAATGCGGTCGCCGCGGCGCACGCCGTTGGCGCGCAGCTCGCTGGCCCACGCCTCGACATCGGTGATCAGCTCGGAATAGGTGAGCACCTCGCCGTCGTCAAGCGCGGCGGCGTCGGGATGCAGCTCAGCAGTAGTGCAAATGATGTCCCAGAGCGTGCGTTCGCGTGGGGCATGCTCGCCCAGCAGGTACTGCTCGGGGACGTGAATGATTCCGGCGCCAGGCTGGTGCGCGTCTAAGGGGTCCTCGGGCAGCGCGTGGCGCCCGGTACTCTTTTCATCTTCCGCCATTTAAGCATCATCCTCGTTAGGGCCGATGATGGCGGTGGCGAGCTTACGCAGGTGCTTGAGCTGCTTGGAGGTGGACTCGTCGAGGGCGGCGTCCTCGGCGGCCGCGACGAGATCGGCAAGCTCCTTGTGCGCCTTGACGCCCTTCTTGGTCGACGCAACGATTTGGCGGCGGCGATCCTTGGGGTCGCGCTCGCGCTTGGCCCAGCTGCGCTCCTCGAGAGAGTCGATGAGGCGAACCATGTCGGAGGCGTCGATGGCTAGGGTCTCCGAAAGGGCCGACTGGGAGGCGACGTCGCCGTCGACGAGGCAGGTCAATACCCAGTACTCGCGGATGGTGGTCTGGCGGGCGCTGAGCGCTTGCTCGACGCCGTCGCGGGTGCGGCGGCGGAGGCGCTCGAGCTGGAAGGAAGGAGATTCGAGGAGAGCGTTGGGGATTGAAATAGTCGTAGCCATACAGATAAGGCTAGACGCCCCAACGTAAGAATCCTAAATTATGGGTAAGTCCCCATTGTTTATTTTGATTTGTCGTCGTAGACGGTGGGCATGCCCTGCGCGATCCAGGCGTCGGTGCCGCCGAGCACGTTGATGACGTCCCAGCCGCGAGCCTGCTCGAGGTACTGGCCCACTTGGACGCTGCGGCCGCCGGCGTGGCAGATCAAAAAGATGTCGCGGTCCAGATCGATTTCGTCGAGGCGACCCACGATTTCACTCATCGGAATATGAGTCGCGCCCTTCGCGTGCTCTACCTCCCACTCGTGCTGCTCGCGGACGTCGATGAGCTGTGCGCCTTCTGGTACCTGGTTTGGTTCAACGTTTTCCATAGGCCCCAGCCTACCGGTGCGGCGAGATGGGGGACTCCCATGCACAATTTGCCAAATAGTGCCCTTGAAACTGCAGTTTTCGAGGGCTTAGTTGGCAAAATGTGCCTTGAAGGGAGAGCTAGCGGTTTGCGGAGAGATACTCCAGAATGGCCTTCACGCGGCGGTTGTCCTCGCTGGGATCCAAACGCAGCTTCAAAAAGATGTTGGACACGTGCTTGGCCACGGCGGCCGCCGAAAGCACGAGCTCGGCGGCAATCTCCTTATTAGATTGCCCGCGCGACATCAGCTCCAGGACCTCGCGCTCGCGGGGGCTGAGCTCGCCTAAGCCGCTGCGGCCTGACTGCATCAATGCGCGCGCCACGGTGGGGTCGATGACGGTGCCGCCCTGCGCAACCACATCCAGGCTGGACAGGAAGTCCGCCACCTCAGAGACGCGATCTTTGAGCAGGTAGCCCGTGCCCGCGGTGGTGTTTTCAAAAAGCTCCACCGCATACGCCGGCGCCACGTACTGGGAAAGCACCATCACCGCCAGCTCTGGGTAGCGGCGCCGCAAGGCCACGCCCGCCTTTAGCCCGTCATCGGACATCCCGGGCGGCATGCGCACATCCGTGATGACGATGTCGGGAAGCTCATCTAGCGCGTCCACCAGAGCGGTTAATTCCGGCGCATCCGCCGCCTGGCCCACCACGTGGTGGCCGCGCCGCTCCAAAAGTCCGGCCACGCCTTCTCGCAACAGCGCGGAATCATCCGCGATGACAATCTTTAGCCCGCTCATGCTTGCCACCTACTCCGCCAGCCCGCTGCTGCCGCGTTCAAGCAGCAGGGGAATCTCGCAATTGATCTTCGTCGGCCCGCCTTCCGGCGAGTGGACCTGCATCCTCCCGCCGAATGCCGCTAGCCTTTCTGCCATTCCCGCTAGTCCGTGACCTGGTATTACCCGTGCCCCGCCGGGGCCTTCGTCCACGACGGAGATATGCAGCGAGGCATCCGAAGTAACAAGCACGCTCACCGGTGCCTCCGGTGCGTGCTTTGCGGCGTTGGTCAGTGCTTCGGTGCCGAAGAAATATCCCGCGGCGAGCACGCTGGGGGAAAGCTGCGGCAGTGGGTGCGGGGCGAAGATGGAGATGTGAGAGCCGTAGGAAGAAGCGACGTCGGAAAGCGCGGCTATCAAGCCGTGGTCCTGCAGTACCTGGGGGTGTATGCCATGGACGGTAGCGCGCAAGCTGTTAAGGCCGGCATCCAGATCGCGCTTGGCCTCCCGAATCAGCGCCAGGACCGGGCCCTCAGCGTCCAGCTCGGCCTCGCCCAACTTGATGCTGGCGGCCACCAAGTATTGCTGCGCGCCATCGTGTAAATCGCGTTCGATGCGGGCGCGCTCGACCTCGTAAGCATCGGCGATGGCGCGCCGGGAAGTGGTCAGCTCAGCGATGATCGCAGCCTGGCGCTGCTCATTGCTGGGCTGGGGCTTAGCTTTGCGATTACGAAACACGATTTCCAGCTTAGTTAGGGTGGTATCTAGCGAGGGTAGTGCTAGCACTACCTGAAAATGCAGTGCCTAGGCCATGGTGGGCCGGTGCCGGAAAAGGTGAAATGAGGACTATGACACAGACACTCTCATTACATGACATCACCAAGGATTTCGGCGGGGCGCCCGTGCTCGCTGGAATTTCTCTTAACATTCAACCCGGCGAACTCGTCGCCGTCATGGGCCCTTCCGGTTCCGGCAAGTCCACCTTGTTGCACTGCATGTCTGGCGTTCTGCGCCCGAGCGACGGCACGGTATCCTTCGGCGATACGCAGCTTTCCGCGCTAGGCGATTCGGCCCGCTCGCGGCTGCGTCTTGAAAACTTTGGCTTTGTCTTCCAAGACGGGCAGCTGCTTCCGGAACTGAGCAACATGGACAACGTGGCGCTGCCGGCCTTGCTGTGCGGCGCGCGGCGCTCGGTGGCGCGCAAGAAGGCGATGCGCCTGCTGGACCAGCTTGGGTTGGGCGAGCTCGCTGAACGACGCCCCGCCGAAGTCTCCGGCGGCCAAGCCCAGCGCGTGGCCATCGCGCGTGCGCTGGCGGCAAACCCGGCCATCGTGTTTGCGGATGAACCGACCGGCGCGCTCGATCAGTCCACCGGGCACGAGGTCATGCAGCTGCTGACCACCGTGGTGCGCCAATCCGGCGCCAGCATGGTCATGGTCACCCACGACCCAAAGGTCGCGGATTGGATGGAACGCCGCGTAGAGATCCGCGATGGCATCATCCACGACGACCGGCGTCTCAACGCTGAAGCTAGGGGAGGGCAACGATGAGGACCGCAACTCTAGTTAGGGACCTGCACCGCGAATCGATCCGCGCTCGCTCCGGAACCGGCGTGGTGAGCATCGTGGCGATTGCCAGTTTGACCATCGGCTCGGCCATCGCTTTCCTGGTGGCCGGCGGTACCTGGATGCTTTGGGAACGGGCGCACCATATCGAGGACGCCGCGCCGGGGTTGATGGAGCTTTACAACGATTACGAGGATTTCCTCTATGTCTGGTTTGATCTTGCACTCTTCGCATGCGTCTTCCTGATTCCAGCGCTGTTCAGCCTGACCGCGCAGGCAGCTATCCTGGGCGCTTCGGGACGCGAGAAGCGCCTGGCCACCCTGCGCCTTATCGGCCTAAGTTCACGCCAAGTCACCCGCATGACAGTTCTCGAGACCGGCTTCCAAGCCCTCATCGGTGTCTTCTTGGGTTGGCTCTTAAGCCTGCTGGTGGCTCCCGTGTTCACTCACCTTTCTTTCCAGGAGCGCCAAGTCCAGCTAGAAGAACTGCACCTGCCGTGGTGGGGCTACCTCACCGTGGCGGCGACTGTTGTGCTGCTTGCGTTGTCCGCCGCGTTCGTCGGTATGCAGCGCGTGCGTGTGAGCCCGCTGGGCGTCGCTAGGCGTCAGATGCCACCGGCGCTGAAGCGCTGGCGCCTTATCCTCTTCATCATTGTGGTGGTGGGTGGCGTCATTTTCCTTAAGGGATTCAGCTTCTCCGCTGCTCAGGGCGTTATTATTGGCATGTTGAGCATGCTTTTTCTCATCGCGATGAGCATCAACTTCGTGGCTCCCTACGTGTTGCAAGTGGGCGCGCAGATCATGGCTAATTTCCCGGGCACTGCGCATCTCGTGGCCTGCCAGCGCATCGCCACCAACTCGAAGGCCATCTGGCGACGCGTCATGACCATGGCTTTCTTCGGCTTCCTTGCTGGCTACCTGGTGGGAGCACCGCTTGGCGACGACGGCCTTACCCTCGCCATGCGCGAAGAAGAACACATCCTTACTGTCTTCACTGATGTCTCGACCGGAGCGCTTCTGACTTTGATCTTTGGCTTCGTGTTAACGGGTATCTCTATCTTCCTGGGACAAGCCTCCGCGGCCTTTGAGGATGCCAGCCTGGGGCGCTCCTTGAGCCTGATGGGCGTGCGGCGCAGCTTCCTTTCTGGTGTTTCGCTGCTCGAGGTCCTAGCTCCAGTCGTAGTGGTGAGCCTGCTGGGCTTTATGCTGGGCTCGCCGCTGGCATTCATCATGTTCGCAAGCAGCGACCCAGGCATGGACGTCGACGTTACCTCCCGCATCCTGATGGCGTTGTCCTTCCTAGGTGCCGGCTGGATCGTCACCTTGGTTGCCGTCGTTGCGGTAGAGCCGCTGCGCACCTACGCGCTGCGTTCTGGCGGACGCCGCGAGTAAGTGCCCTCTCGCTCGTAGCTCCAGAGAAAGTGCCAGTCCCACGGCGGGCGCATATAGTCTTTCCGGCCGTGGGCAATGGCAAGCACTTGCTGCACTACTTTGTCGCAGTGGTGTTTTATGGTCGTGGCCGTGTAGTGGAGAGGAATCCAGCCGCGATGCGCGGCGTCGTTAAGCTTTTGGCGATCTAGTTCGAAACGCTGTCTAGTCTCGCCGCTGTGATAGGCATAGCCGTCCACCTCGATGGCGATGCGATGCTTATCGAGTCGCAGGTCCCAGCGGTAGGGGCCAATCATTGCGTTGTTGCGGACCTCAAAGTACGGCTCGAGGGCGCGGGTGAGCCGGCGCTCGGGCACCGAATCCGCGCCGAGGATGGCCCGCTCCAACACGCGCCGGGTGTGGGCTGGAAACCTTGGGAAATCCATCTCCCACAGCTTGAGCCGCTCCCGTGCGTGCTTGCCGGGTAGCAGATGCTCGAGGAAATCCACCGCGTGGTCTTCCGGCATTATTTCGAGGGCCTGGAGCGGATTGCACACGTTGACTTCGTCGTAGGGGAATACGCCCTTGGGCTGTGCGCGGCGGCTTTTGAAGTAGGTGCTCTCGGGCAGCCGGTTTGCGCGGATTAGTTGCAGCGGAAACTTAAGGCGCTGGTTTAGGTGCTTGGCCGCGGCGGAGTAGCCGTCGAGCGCGCTATCGGGCCAGCGCCGGGTGAGGATCTCCGCGAGTTGGTGCGGGCTTGGCTCCGCAGAGAGGTAGAGCCCGTGGCAGATCTTAAGCCCGCCGCGGCGTGAGGCATTTCTGCCCGTGTAAATTTCCATCGCTTCCCCCTCGATGGTGCTTCTAGGCCTTCCGCGTTGTTCCCCCGAAAACGCGAAAGGTACATTTTGCCAAATAGTGGGCGAAAACCCGCGGGTTTCAAGCCCTTGCTTGGCAAAATGTACCTCAGAAGTGCGAAGCTGTCGCGCCAGGGAGCCCCAGAGGCGCTCGGCCCCAAGCCTTACTTGTGGCGAGCGATAGCCTCTTCGAGGATCTTCTCCGCCTCAGCCTTGTCGCCCCAGCCAGAGCCGGTAACTTCCTTGTTCGGCTCCAGGTCCTTGTAGTGGACGAAGAAGTGCTCGATCTCGTCCTTGATGGAGTCCTCAACATCGTTGATGTCCTGGTAGCGCTCCCAGCGCGGATCATCGATGACGCAAAGCAGCTTGTCGTCGCCGCCGGCCTCGTCGGTCATCTTGAAGACGCCGAGGACGCGAGCCTCAACAACAACGCCCGGGAAAACTGGCTCCGGCAGGATGACCAGTGCATCGAGCGGGTCGCCGTCCTCACCGAGGGTGTGGTCGATGAAACCGTAGTCAGCCGGGTAGGCCATCGGCGTGAACAGGTAACGGTCAAGGAAGACCTTGCCGGTCTCGTGGTCAACCTCGTACTTGTTGCGGGAGCCCTTTGGGATCTCGATGGTAACTTGTACGCTCACTGCGAATTCCTCCATTGGGAAGTTGTCTGTCAATTGCTCCCAATAGTCTACCGTGCCGCGCAATCGCGCTAGGGTGAAAGGCGATGAAAGCGAAGCACATGTGGTGGACAGGCACGGCCGTGGTGATGGCCGCTGCCATTGCAGGCACGGCTGTCCTAGGCGTAAACATCCAGCGCACCTACAACGGTTTGGACCACGGCACGCCCTACTCGCAGGAGGCGCCGGTGACTCCTTTGCAGGTCGCGGAGCCAGGCGAGGTGGATTTGATGGCGTTGAAGGGCAGGCTTAATGAGTTGGGCAAGGACCCGGCCTTGGCCACCTTTGGCGGGCAGGTCATCGACACCACCACTGGCGAGGTCGTGTGGGACCGCGATGCCGCGCGCCCCTTGACACCCGCTTCCTCCACGAAGGTCCTCACGCTGGCCGCCGCGACGTTGGCGCTCGACGAGGACGAGCGGATAATCACCCAGGTCATGCAGGGGGAGAAGGAAGGCACCGTGGTGCTGCGCGCGGCTGGCGACGTCTGGATGACCTCCGAACAGCTCGACGATTTGGCCTCGCAGGTGGGTAAGGCTGACGAGGTCATTCTCGACACCAGCGCCTGGGCGGGCGCCCCGCAGGCACCGGGCTGGGACCCGGAGAATGTCGATGAGGGATTCGTCGCACCGATGGAGCCCATCATGCTCTACGGCGGTCGCCTGGGCAAGACCACTGGCGACGTCCCGCGCAGCCACACCCCTGCCCAGGACCTAGCGAAGGCCCTGGCCAAGCGCCTGGGGACCGACAAAGTCAGCCAGGGCACTGCGCCGCAGGCCGGCGTGGTGCTGGGCGAGGTGCAGTCCGCGCCGCTGTCTGAGCGCGCGCAGGACGCCGCGAAGGATTCGGACAACGTCATGGCTGAGGCCATCGGACGCGAGCTGGCGATTGCGCGCGGCAAGGAGCCGAGCTTCGCCGGTGCTGCCGAGGCCACCCTCGAGGTGCTGAAGGTTAACAAGATTGACGTCACGGGAGTGTCGATCAAGGACAACTCTGGCCTCTCCACCGAAAACCGCATTTCGGCCGCGGTGCTCACGCAAATCATGAACATGGCCACAGAGACCGACGAGCTGCGCCCATTGCTGGGCTACCTGCCGCTGGCTGGTGGCGACGGAACGCTGTACACCCGCTATGGCGATTCCGGAGCACGCGGCTTCGTGCGCGCCAAGACCGGCACGCTGACTGGCGTCTCCGCCTTGGCCGGCACTGTGCAGGGCAACTCCGGCCGCGTGTACGCCTTCGCTTTCCTGGTCAACGACGGAGACATCCTTGGCGCCCGCAAGGCGCAAGACGCCCTGGCCAGCGCGCTCCATGACTTCTAGGTTCACGGGCACGCCATTTTGGCCGCGGGTCTCGCCAAACTTTCTGGCCTGCCGCCGCGCGGTCACTGACTTCGCCGCGTGCCGGGAAATCGCTGTGGGACTTTCGGGAGGCGCCGACTCGCTGGCGCTGACTGCCGCGCTGGTAGCCGAGGGCTTCGACGTCGAGGCGTTGTGCATCGACCATGGCCTGCAGGACGGATCGGCCGAGCAGGCGGCGAAGGCCGCGGCGCAAGCTGAGACCTTGGGGGCGCGTGCGCGGGTGCTGAAGGTGGACGTCGCGAAGCAAGGCTCCATGGAGGCCGCCGCGCGAGTGGCGCGCTACCGCGCGTTCGCGGCTGCTACCGACGCCCCCGTTGCCGTGGCACACACCGCCGACGACCAAGCAGAAACCCTGTTGCTGGGCGCGCTGCGCGGCAAGGTCGCCGGCATGCTGCCCACGGCCGAGATTGAGGGCGTGCAGGTGGTACGCCCGCTGCTCACCGTGCGCCGCGCGCAGACCCTCGGCGCCTGCGAGGAACTGGGGCTTGAGCCCTGGCACGACCCGCAGAATTCCGACACCAACTTCCGCCGGGTGGCTCTGCGCCACGACATCATTCCGCGGCTCACGGATCTGGTCGGTGGGGACGTGGTGCCAGCACTCGCGCAGGCGGCTGCCGACGCCGCCCGCGACGACGAGTTCCTCAGCGTCAGCATGGATATCGCTACGCCCGAAATGGATGCAGTCGAGCTCGCTGCCCTTGCTGAGCCGGTGCGCCGTCGCACCATCGCCGCGTGGCTGAACGCGCAGGGCGTGGAGGTGACGCGGGAGGCTGTGCGCGGAGTCGACAAGCTGTGCGTCGACTGGCACGGGCAAGGGGGAGTAGCTGTGAGTTACCCGCAAACAATCAAAACTATGGGGCAAAGGTTGGAAGTGTCACGCGTTGGTGGCAAACTGGCACTATTGTCCGGTCACTAAAGGAGCGCACGCGTGCACGACAAGAAAGATTTCAACGTCCCAGCAAACCCCTACGGCGAAGACGTCGAAGCAATCCTCATCGGCGAGGATGAACTGCAAGCCAGGATTCAAGAGATGGCGGACAGCGTTTCCGCTAAATATAAGGACGCAGAGGATGAGCTGATTCTCGTTTGCGTGCTCAAGGGAGCCGTCTTCTTCATGACGGACTTTGCGCGCAAGCTGTCGATTCCGTCCCAGTTGGAATTCATGGCTGTGTCCTCCTACGGCAATGCCACATCCTCCTCCGGCGTGGTCCGCATTCTCAAGGACTTGGACCGCGACATCGAGGATTGCGACGTTCTCATTGTTGAGGACATCATCGACTCCGGCCTGACCTTGTCGTGGCTCATCCGCAACCTGAAGGGCCGCAACCCGCGTTCCCTCGAGGTTGTCACCTTGCTGCGTAAGCCTGAAGTTATCCGCGCAGAGATCGATCTGCTCGACGTTGGATTCGATATCCCTAACGAGTTCGTCATCGGTTACGGCCTCGATTATGCGGAGCGTTACCGCGACCTGCCCTACGTCGGCACTTTGCACCCTGACGTGTACACCAACAAATAGGTACTGATGAAAAACAAGAATGTCCTCCGCTACGGCGGAATCGCAGCGCTCGTTTTGGTTGCGCTGTATGCATTTACCTTCTTCACTAATGACTCCCGCAGCTACATGCGGGTGGATACTTCTGTGGCGATGAAGCAGCTCAGCGATAAGAACGTCGCTGAGGCGCAAATCGACGACCGCGAACAACAGGTACGCCTCAAGCTCAAGAAACCGGTCACGGTGGAGGAACGCGAGGGCGTTGAAGAGGTCATCGCCAAGTATCCGGCACGTGCCTCCGAGCAGATTTTCAACTCGGTAAAGGACTCCGGGGCGGAGAAGTACCAGACCAAGGTCACCCAGGAATCCTTCTTGGGCTCCATGGTCAGCTTCTTGCTGCCGATGATCATCTTGTTCGCGTTCCTCTTCTGGTTTATGTCCCGCATGCAGCAAAACGGCGGCGGCATGTTCGGCATCGGAGGTAACAAGGCCAAGCAACTGACCAAGGACATGCCCACCAACACGTTTGCGGACGTCGCTGGCGCGGACGAGGCAGTTGACGAGCTGCAGGAAATCAAGGACTTCTTGGATGACCCAGAGCGCTACCATGCACTCGGTGCGAAGATTCCGCGCGGCGTGCTGCTTTATGGCCCTCCGGGAACCGGTAAGACGCTGCTGGCGCGCGCCGTCGCGGGTGAGGCGGGCGTTCCTTTCTTCTCCATCTCGGGTTCCGACTTCGTGGAGATGTTCGTTGGCGTGGGCGCCTCCCGCGTGCGCGATCTGTTTAAGCAGGCGAAGGAAAACAGCCCGTGCATCATCTTCGTCGACGAGATTGACGCCGTGGGTCGCCAGCGCGGCTCCGGTACCGGCGGTGGACACGATGAGCGCGAGCAGACCCTGAACCAGCTGCTCGTGGAGATGGACGGCTTCGGCGACCGTGAGGGTGTCATCCTCATTGCCGCGACCAACCGTCCGGATATTCTGGACCCGGCGTTGCTGCGCCCGGGCCGCTTCGACCGCCAGATTCCGGTCACTAACCCAGACCTGGCTGGCCGCGAGGAGATTCTGCGCGTCCACGCTAAGGACAAGCCTTTGGCCAAGGAAGTCGATGTGGCGCAGCTGGCCAAGCGCACTGCTGGTATGTCCGGCGCTGACTTGGCTAACGTTCTTAACGAGGCAGCACTGTTGACCGCGCGTATCGGCGGCAACGTCATTACTTATGACGCCCTCGAAGAGGCCACCGACCGCGTGGTGGGCGGCCCGCGCCGCCAGGGCAAGATCATCTCCGAGCACGAGAAGAAGGTCACGGCCTACCACGAGGGCGGCCACACCTTGGCCGCTTGGGCGCTCAAGGACATTGAGCGCGTTTACAAGGTCACCATCTTGGCCCGTGGCCGCACCGGTGGCCACGCGATGACCTCGCAGGAAGACGACAAGGGCATGTACACCCGCGACGAGCTCTTCTCCCGCTTGGTCTTCGCCATGGGCGGACGTGCCGCTGAGGAACTCGTATTCGGTGCGCCGACCACGGGTGCTTCTTCCGATATTGAGAACGCCACCAAGATTGCACGCTCCATGCTCACCGAGTACGGCTTCTCGCCGGACCTGGGCACCGTAAAGTACGGCAAGGAGCAGGGCGACCCATTCGGCTACGGCATGGGTGGCGGCTCCATTGAGTACTCCGACGATGTGGCCGCACGCATCGACGAGCAGATGCGCTACCTGCTCGACCGTGCGCATCAGCAGGCCTATGACATCCTGGCGGAAAACCGTGACTACCTGGATAAGCTCGCGGAAATGCTGCTGGACAAGGAGACCCTGCGTCGTCCGGACCTGGAGGGCATCTTCGAAGGCATCGAGCCGCGCGCGGCTTTCGACGTCTTCCCGAACGAAGATGATCGCTTCCCGCGCCAGGCTGGCCGCGAGCCGGTTAAGACCCCGGCCGAGTTGGCCAAAGAACGCGGGGAGGAGCTTCCGAAGCGCATGACGCTGGTGGAGGCTTCCCGCGCGGCCCGCGAGCGCCGCCTTGCCGGTGAAAGCCAGGCCGAGGGCGAGATTGGCTTCAGCTTTGGCCAGCACGCCGGCGACAAGGTGGAGGGTAAAAACACCTTCTTCGCGCCGGAAGAGGCCGCGCCGAGCGATCGCCCCACCTCCGAGATCCCACGCGTCGGTGGCCGCCACTCCAAGCCGCAGGAACCAAGCGATCAGTGGTCCAGCTACGGCGAGGAACAGCGCGCGAATAACCCTTACAACGGCACTAAGAAGGACGACAATGAGCGATAACATCCCAGCTAAGCGAGAATTCGACCAAGCCCGCGCCGAAGCGGCCGTGCGGGAACTGCTCATTGCGGTGGGCGAGGACCCCGACCGCGAAGGCCTCCAAGAGACCCCGGCCCGCGTCGCCCGCGCCTATAAGGAAGTCTTCGCCGGGCTGCACGCCGACCCCACCGAGGTCCTCCACAAGACCTTCGCGGAAGAGCACCAGGAGCTGGTCCTCGTGCGTGATATCCCGATTTATTCCACCTGCGAGCACCACCTCGTGCCTTTCTACGGCGTGGCACACATCGGCTACATCCCCGGCCCTGACGGTCAGGTCACCGGCCTGTCCAAGTTGGCTCGCCTGGCGGACTTGTACGCCAAGCGCCCGCAGGTCCAGGAGCGCCTGACCTCCCAAATCGCTAATGCGCTTGTCGACGTCCTCCATGCCCAATCCGTGATCGTGGTCATCGAATGCGAGCACCTGTGCATGGCGATGCGCGGCATCCGCAAGCCAGGCGCCACCACCACAACCTCGGCTGTGCGCGGCGGTTTCAAGAGCAACGCCGCATCCCGCGCCGAGGTTATGAGCCTCATTAGGAGCTAGCAATGGCAGTTAGTGACTTGACCGTCCCCGGCCGCACCTTGGTCATGGGAATCGTGAACGTCACCGAAGATTCTTTTTCCGACGGTGGGCGCTGGATCGACGTCGATGCCGCGCTCGCGCATGCTCGCGAGCTGGTCGCCGCGGGCGCTGACATGATCGACGTCGGCGGCGAATCCACCAGGCCCAGGCCGGGAGCGGTACGTGTGGAGGCGGACGTCGAGAAGCAGCGCGTGGTTCCGGTGATCCGTGCGCTCCACGAAGAGGGAATCAAGACCTCCGTCGACACCATGCGCGCTTCCGTGGCCAGTGCCGCGGCCGAGGCCGGCGTAGACCTCATCAATGATGTCTCTGGCGGCCTCGCGGATAAAGAGATGTACGCCGCGATGGCCGATTCCGGGCTGCCCGTGTGCCTGATGCATTGGCGCACCGTGCAGTTCGGTTCCGCGGCTGGTAGCGCCGACCACGGCGGTGACGTGGTGCGCGACGTGCACGAACGCCTAGCGCAGCTTTCCGACGCCGCCCTTAAAGCAGGAGTTTCCGCAGACAACATCGTCCTCGACCCGGGCCTGGGCTTTGCCAAGACCCCGCAGGACAACTGGGCGCTGCTCAAAGCGCTCCCGAGCTTCCTTGAGGGCGAGTTCCCCATCCTGGTGGGGGCGTCGCGCAAGCGCTTCCTTGCTGCCATCCGCGAGGACCGCGGCGTGGAGTCCTCGCCGCTCCTGGCGGACCCGGCCACTGCTGCGGTGACCGCAATCTCTGCGCAGATGGGCGCGTGGGGCGTGCGCGTGCACGAGGTCGGCGTCTCCCGTGACGCCGTGGACGTGGCCGCCGCCTGGAACGCCGGTCTGGAGTATTCTGGCGGGCTAAACGCCACGGGCAGTTACACCAATGGAAAGGGCAACTGATGGCAGACCGCATTGAACTCACCGGCCTCGAATGCTTTGGTTACCATGGGGTCTTCCCGGAGGAAAAGCGTGAGGGCCAGCCCTTCATCGTGGACGTGACCTGTTGGACGGAATTCCCCACCACCGATGACTTGGCGGGCACGGTTAATTACGCAGAGCTTGCCGACGTCGCGGCCACCATCGTGGAGGGCCCGTCCCGGGACCTCATCGAGACCGTGGCCAACGAGGTCGCGGACACCATCATGCAGCGATTCGACCTGCTGCACGCGGTCGAGGTGACCATCCATAAACCGAAGGCGCCGATTCCGCGCACCTTCGCTGACGTCGCTGTTGTGGCACGGCGTTCCCGAAAGAAGATGGGCTGATGCGCGCGGTATTGTCGATTGGCTCCAACATGGATGACCGCCGCGCGCTGTTGCAGACGGTCTTTGATGAGTTCGCGGAAGAGACCGTCGCGGTCTCGCCCGTGTATTCCACACCGCCGTGGGGAGTGGAGGACCAAGACGAGTTTCTCAATGCAGTGCTCATCGTGGAGGTGGATTCCACACCGATGGAGTTGCTGCGCCGCGGGCAGGGCCTGGAACAGGCTGCGGAGCGCGTGCGCGTGCGGCACTGGGGACCGCGCACGCTCGACGTTGATATCGTGCAGGTAGACGGCATTACTTCCGAAGACCCGGAACTGACCCTCCCGCATCCTTTTGCCCGCGAGCGCGCTTTCGTTCTGGTGCCGTGGTTGGCCGCGGACCCTAAGGCCCGCTTGGGTGATACTGCCGTGGCTGATCTCGTCGCAGGGCTCGACCCGCACGAGGTGGAGCAGGTGAAACCGCTATGAAGCGGACGTCGATTGGCTGGCTCGTGGGCACTGGTCTGTTTGTTGCCGCAGCGGCAGCTATCCTGACCACCCGCTTTTACGGTTCCATGTTGGCCATTCCGGCCACGGTGTCTATTTCGTTGTGGGCCATGGCGTTAGTGTGTGCGTTCCTGACGTGGAAAGTGCGAAGCGCCAAGGAAGACGAGCATGGGATTGGACTGGACAAATCGCAGCTCAACCCGCTGACCATCGCGCAGTTTCTGCTGGTGGGTAAGGCCTCGGCGTGGACGGGTGCCATCGTCGGCGGTGTTTATGCGGGCATGCTGGTTTATGTGCTCCCGCGCGCGGGCGAACTTGTGGCCGCGTCGAGTGACTTGGCTGGGGTTCTCACCTCGGCGCTGGGCGGCGTGGCGTTGTCCGTGGCAGGAGTGGTTTTGGAACGCCATTGTGAGGTCCCGCCCGACGCGCTGGGAAATACTTAGTAAGTCTTTTTCAGCTACGGAATGTAGATTAGTGGACATGACTGCTCCGAACCCTAATACTCAGAATTCCGCGCCGAAGAAGGCAGATGCTGGTTCTATCGGACTCATTGTCCTAGTGATTCTGGCCGTCATCGCTAGCATGGTCATGCTGATTTCGGGTTCTGCGAGCGCATTGAAGCTGGCGCTCATCGCGGCGTTGTGGGCTGCGGTCTTGGGCTTCTTCTTGGTGGTTCGTTACCGCCGCGAGGCAGCCGAGTCTGCGGCGTTGCTGGAGGCGGAGCGCTCACGTCAGCCTGCGCCGGTGCAGCAGGACTCCGACATCATGGAGGAGATCCGCCGCGAGCTGGCCTCCATTCGCGCCCAGATCGAGGAGCTGTCGGGCCACGAGTTCACGTATGAGCCGGCCGCGCTGCACGCAGAGGCCCGCCGCATCATGGAGCTGGAGGAAAAGACCCGCGAGCCGGAGGTCAACTTCACCCAGGCTTCCAAGGGAGCACCTACTGCCGACGCCGTCGCTGGTCGCCTTGGCTCGCAGCCATCCGCGCCGCGCACGCCGCAGCACAATCCGCTGGACGACATCATTGCGCAGCGAGTCCAGCAGCGAAATGAACAAAAGGCGCCCGCCCAACAGCCGGTGCCGCCTCAGACCGCACCGAAGCAGCACTTCCCGGCGGGCCAGTCCGCGCAGGTCTCGCCACAGTCCACATTCGATACTGCTTCCTTCCAAACCGTCCGCTGGGACGGCCAGCAGTCCACGCACGCTAAGCAGGAAGCGCCTGCGCAGCAGCGCAGTTGGCAGCAAGCGACGTCGGAAAGCCAGCAGCCTAAGCCAGCGAGCCATAAGCACCGCGCCCCAGAGCAGACCGAGTCCCGTGGACGCCGCCGCAGCGACGAGCCGCGCGAGGGCGCTGTCTCCGTGGCGGAGCTCATGGCGGCGATGAAAAAGAAGAAGTAGATGCGCGCCCCGCGGATGCGCGTAGCGGTCTTCGGCGCGTCTAATGCCGGCCGTTTACTCGCCGGCGAAATGCGAACGGCGGGCCACACCGTCGAGGCGCTCAGCGACCTTAGCGAACTGAGCAACTACCAGGCCCTCATCGTCGCTGTCGGGGACGCGCGCCTTGCACAGGCAGTGGACCTTCTCGAGGGCTACGTGCACAATGGTCTCATCGTCTTCCACACTTGCCTCTCCCGCGGCGTGCAGGTGCTTGACCCGCTAGAGACCAAGGGCTGCGTCGTGGCCGCAGTCGCCCCATACTCGGCGGAGCGCTGGGCAGTGACCACCGTCGACGAGCTAGGGGAGACCGTCGCCGAGCTGGTTTTGGGGGAGGCGCAGTTCACGGCGGCGTCGTTTAGCGATATCGAAAGGCCCGCCCTCGCCGCCCGCGTGTATTATGCCCAAATGCTGACTCTTCTCGCGGTTGACGCCAACGCGGACGTCTTTGGCGACGCTGCCGATGTCACGGCCGCCCACGGCGACGCACTGACGGCACTCGAAAGCTCCGAGGTCATCGCCGCGTTCCGCAGTCTCGAGGAGCCCGGCATGCGCCGCGCCTACCTCGAAGCCGCCCGCCGCGTTGGCGAGGTCTATCACCGCGAAGAACTAGAAATGTGGGCACTACAGGAGGAAACCCGATGAACGTCGTTGAGGACATCGACCGCATCCGCATGGTGGGCAGCGCCTACCGCAAGACCGGCCGCCGCGTCGTTCTCGTGCCGCTGGGCAAGGGCGTGCACGCGGGCCACCTCGCCCTCATTCAGGCCGCCCGTCGCATCCGCGGCGCCGTTGTGGTCGTCGCGCTCAGCGACCTTACCGATGTGGATGTGCTGGGGGAAGTGGACGTCGTCTGGCATGCCCCCGCTACGCCCGAGCGCACACGCGTCGTCCCGCAGTTTCACGGCATGGAGGACGTGAGCGCAGAACTGACCCGCATCGTGGGGCTCATCGGTGCACTTGCGCCAAGCGACGTCGTCATGGGCGAGAAGGACTACGAGCTCCTCGTGGCCACGCAGCAGGCGTGTACGGACCTGCACCTTGGCGTGCGCGTGCAGGGCGTGCCGGCCGTGCGCATGGCGGACGGCGTGGTGATGAGCCTGCGCAATGCCGACGTGGCGCCGGAAGCCCGCGAGCAGGCGAGCGCCCTGTCCGCCGCACTGACCGCCGGTGCTTATGCCGCGGAGGCGGGCGCCGAGAAGGTGCTGGAGGTCGCCAGCGAGGTGCTGAGCGCCGCGGGCGTGGAGCCGGAGTACCTGGAGCTGCGTGGACGCGACCTCGGCGAGCCGCCCGCGGAGGGGGACGCGCGCCTTTTCGTCGCCGCCACCCTGGGTGGAGCGCGCTTGATCGACAGCGTGAGCCTGCCGCTGGGTATCGGTTTCCGCAATTTGGACAATCAAGACAGCTAGTCTGGAATCCATGAAGATTGGATTCCTTGGCGCGGGAGCCATCGGTGGATATTTTGGCGGCATTCTCGCGCAGGCAGGCCATGAGGTGGGCTTTGTGGCCCGGGGCGAGACGCTGCAGACGCTGCGCACCACGGGTCTGACGCTTATCGACGCCGATGACAAAGAAACCATCCTCCCCGGCCTGCTGGCGGCGGAGACGTTCGCGGAACTCAAGGATCTGCTTGGCGGGCTCGACGTGGCGATTATCGCCTCGAAGGCGCTACCAGGCAACGCGACTTTCGGCCCGGACCCGGAGTCATTGGCGGGGATTCCCGTGGTGACGACCCACAACTCCGTGGAGATTCCCTACCTTGCCGCGGATCTGTTCGGGGAGGAGAATGTTCTGGCCGGCGTCGCCCGCGTGTACGCCACCCGCTTGGGTGCGGCGAAGGTCAAGCGCAATCCCGGTCCGCTGTCGCTGGCGTTTGGGCCGATGGTGCCGGGTACGCTGCCGCAGGGCCAAGCGCTTGCCAGCGCCCTCAACGACGCCGGCGCCCGCGGCAAGTTCCACCCCACGCCGTTGGTGGATGTGTGGGCCAAGGCAATGTTTGTGACCACCACAGGAACGCTGGGCGCGCTGGTGGATAAGCCGATCGGCTATCTCTGCAAAGAGATTCCCGAGCAGCTGGAGGCGTTTATGCGCGAGGTGGAGACCGTGGGCCGCGCCATGGGCGTGGAGCTGCCAGAGAAGGTGGTCGAAGAAACCATGGGCTTTGCCCGCCAGCAATACCCGGAGGCCACCTCTTCCATGCAGCGCGACATCAAGGATCGCCTGCCTAACGAACTTGACGCGCAGGTGGGCGCCATTCGCCGCATGGGCCAGCGCGCTGGAGTTGTGACCCCGCTCTTCGACTTTGCTCAGGACGTGTTGGAGGCCCAGCTCCGCAACTAGCGCGCCCGCCCTCAGTAAGCAAATACCCAGGCCTGGAATTGCACCCCTGGAAACCCAGAACTCCTGTTCGCGGTGCGCTGTTACTATTCGCGGTCGGACCGCGACCTTGAGGTCTTGGTAACCAGGCCTGGGTAAATGGAAAGTGGTGGAGTAGCGGCGAGGTAGTGCGCGCCACAAATGCAAATGGTGAGGTCACCCCATAACCACTGAGACCTGTGTTGGCCAGTGTGATTATTGTTGGGTGACCTCACCATTGCGTCCTCACCATTTAGGTTCGCGGTGTCCAAATGGTGAGGACGCTGCGCAAGTGGTGAGGACGCGGTGCGAAGCCGGGCTAGCGGCTCCTAGTTAACGCCGATTTTGCCGTCCTTCTTCCACACCACAACCACTGCCGGGCGTGGGGTGGACTTGCCACCGTCAGGCCAGTGCGAGGTGGCGGCCTCGAAGGTGGCGTCGTCAGCTTCGCCTGGGTGCTGGACGTTGACCATCACTCGATCGTCGTCCACGATGGGGCCGCAGGTCTCCGCGCCAGCCGGCACGGTGAGGAAGCACTTGAGCTCGCCGCGGGTCTCGCCCTCGGTGGTCACGGCGTAGAGGCCGTCGTTGGAGTCCAGCGCGTTGCCGTCGGTGGAAATCCACAGGTTGCCGTGGTTGTCGAAGGCCAGGTTATCCGGGCAGGAGATTGGGGAAACCTTGGACTTGTCGAAGCCGCCGAAGTAGGTGTTAGCCACCTTCGGATCGCCGCAGACCAGGAAGAGGTTCCAGGTGAATTCCTCGCCCGCGTGGTCGTCCTCGATTTCCATGACCATGCCGTTCTTGTTCTCCTTCACGGGAGCCCATTCCTTGACATCTTCCTTGTTCTTCTTGGCGTTCTCGCCGGTGGCCCCGCGGTAGGAGTTGTTAGTCAGGGCAACGTAGACCTTGTGGCTATCCGGGTGGACCTGGACATCCTCGGGGCGGTCCATCTTGGTGGCACCCACCTTGTCGGCAGCCTCGCGGGTAAATACGGCGACCTCTTCGGCGCTGAAGCCGTCAACGTGGGAGGTAAACTTGTTGTTCTCGGTGTCGGAAGTCAGCAGCTTGACCCACTTGCCCTTACCGTCGAACTTGCCGTCCTCCGGCAGGACGCCGGAGCCGTCGATTTCCTCGGCAGGCGAGTTGCCCTCGAGGACCGCCACGTACAGGGTGCCGTGGTCCAGTATGGAAAGGTTGTGCTCGAGGTTGCCCTCCTCAAACTTCTTGGTGGAGATGAACTTGTAGATGTACTCGAAGCGGGAGTCGTCGCCGGAGTAGCACACGACGGTGCCGTCCTCAGCGATGTGAATGTTGCCGGCCTCGTGCTTGAAGCGGCCGAGGGCGGTGTGCTTGATCGGCGTGGATTTCGGGTCCAGCGGGTTGATCTCAACGACCCAGCCGAAGCGGTTCGGCTCGTTCGGCTCCTTGGAGCAGTCGAAGCGGTCGTCGAAGCGCTCCCACTTGCGGTCGGTCTCTTTGTCTTTGATGCCGAAGCGCTCGAGGGACTTCTTGGCTTTCTCATCTTTGATGTCGCCAGCAGCGAAGTACTGGTCAAAGTTCTCCTCGCCGGAGAGCATGGTGTTCCACGGGGTCACGCCGCCGGAGCAGTTGTTCAGGGTGCCCAGGACGGTCTCGCCCTTGGGATCGGCCTTGGTCTTGACCAGGCTGCTGCCCTTCGCCGGGCCGACGAGCTTAAACGGGGTCGTGGCGGTGATACGGCGGTTGAGGGGTCCGAACTCGCGCTTGAGCTCACCGGTGCCCTCGACCTTGGAGACCTCCAGAATGGTGTGGCCGTGGCCAGCCCAGCCGATCTTGACCTGCTCCTCGGTAGGGTTGTCCGCGTCGTAGTTCGGGAACATCATTGGCTCGGTGGTGTACTCGTGGGAGCACATGTAGACCATGCGGGAGTCGTCGGAAGGGTGCTCGATGAGGCCCGCGAAGTCGTTGTTGAAGCCGAACTGCTTCTCGGCATCGGCTGCGGTCTGCTTGTTGACGTCGAACTTTGGAGCACCCTCGATGACTGGGTCGCCCCACGCGATGAGCACGGACTGCTCGTAGCCGGCAGGGATGACGACCTCGTCCTTGGTGTTGGGCTGGACGGCGTCGAAAAGCATGCCCTGTGCGGAGGTCAACTCAACCTTGGCGTCGGAAGTCTTGCCGCCGCCCGCAGCGGTGGAGGAGCTAGCAGCAGAATCGGTGGAGGAAGGCGAGCACGCTGCAAGCGCCGCGGAGCCGCCGACGGCGACCACGGTCAGGCCGCCGGCGCGCAGGGCGGTGCGGCGGGAGATTTGGTCACCGAAGTATTCGTTATCAGAGGTGTTTTCGCATTCACCCAAGCAGGCGTTGCCGCACTTATAGGTGCAGGTAAGGCTTGAACGGGAGGAAGTAAAACGGGAAGGAAGTAGATTTTTACCGAGTAGTGCCATGCTGAGTGCTCCTAGGTCATGGGGGGATTTTGCCAAGGAGTTATGTAAGCCCATGATTATGACAAGACTATGTAATCAGAATGTCATTTGAATGAACTATTCGTTAAAGGGTGGGGCGCCGCGCGCTTGACGACGCCCCACCGAAAGCCATCTCCTCAACATAGGACCTCACCTTGCTATGGGCTATTCTTGTCAGCGTGAGTGAGCAGAAGAATTCCCCCGAAGTAAACGACGTACCCGAGCAGCTGCGCATCCGCCGCGAAAAGCGCGAGCGCCTGCTGGACTCCGGCGTTGAGGCCTATCCAGTAACCGTCGACCGTACGATCTCCATGCGCGACCTGCGCCACGAGTTCCAGGTCGTTGCTGAAGGCGAGGAGCCTGGAACCGAGGAAGGCGTTACCTACCTCACCGCGGGCGAGGAGACTGATACCGAGCACGCCATCGCCGGCCGCCTCATCTTCATGCGCAACACCGGCAAGCTGTGTTTTGCCACCCTGCAGGACGGCGACGGCACCCAGGTGCAGGCAATGCTCTCCCTGGCTGAGATCGGCGAGGAGCAGCTCGCTGCCTGGAAGTCCGACGTGGACCTGGGTGACTTTATCTCCGTGCGTGGCCGCGTCATCGCTTCTCGCCGCGGCGAGCTGTCCATCATGGCTACCAAGTGGACCATGGCCGCAAAGTCGCTGCGCCCGTTGCCGGTTGCCTTCGCGGACATGAATGAAGAGACCCGCGTGCGCCAGCGCTACAACGACCTCATCGTGCGCGAAGAGGCCCGCAAGAACGCGATGACCCGCGTGAAGGTCATGCGCGCCCTGCGCAACTACCTGGAGGACCAGGGTTTCGTGGAGATCGAGACCCCGATGCTGCAGACCCTGCACGGTGGCGCGGCTGCTCGCCCGTTCGTCACGCACTCCAACGCGCTCGACATCGACCTCTACCTGCGTATCGCGCCGGAGTTGTACTTGAAGCGCGCCGTCGTCGGCGGCATTGACCGCGTCTTCGAGATTAACCGTAACTTCCGCAACGAGGGTGTCGACCGCTCGCACTCCCCAGAGTTCGCCATGCTCGAGACCTACGCCGCATGGGGCGACTACAACGACTGCGCCCGCACCACCCGCGAGTCCATCCAGGCGGTTGCTCAGGCGGTCTTCGGTTCCCACAAGGTCACCTTGGCCGACGGTACCGAGTACGACTTCGGCGGCGAAGAGTGGCCGGAGATCGAAATGTACCCGTCCCTCAACGAGGCCCTGCAGCGCAAGTTCCCAGGCCAGCCTGAGGTCACCATCGACACCGACGTTGAGACCCTCAAGGGCATCGCCGACGTCATCGGCCTCGACGTCCCAAAGAACGGCGGCTGGGGCCACGGCAAGCTCGTCGAGGAGATCTGGGAGGTGCTCTGCGAGGATCAGCTTGAAGGCCCAATCTTCGTCAAGAACTTCCCGGTCGAGACCTCCCCGCTGACCCGCCAGCACCGCTCCATCCCGGGCGTTACCGAGAAGTGGGACCTCTACGTCCGCGGCTTCGAGCTGGCTACCGGCTACTCCGAGCTGGTTGACCCGGTCATCCAGCGCGAGCGCTTCGAGGATCAGGCTCGTCTGGCCGCCGGCGGCGATGACGAAGCCATGGTGCTCGACGAGGACTTCCTTGCCGCCATGGAGCAGGGCATGCCTCCGACAGCCGGTACCGGCATGGGCATGGACCGCCTGCTCATGGCCCTGACCGGCCTGGGGATTCGCGAGACAGTCCTCTTCCCAATCGTGAAACCGGAAAAGTAGACGGTCTTAGCAGGCTGGAATCTCGGCTGCGGATTCCGAGTTACCCCGATAAAAGACGGCATAGTCGGTGTGCTTGCCGGCGGGGTAAAAGCCGGTGAGGTCACCGGAGTTGGAAGTGTCTTTGCTCACAAACCCGATCTTGAACTTACGAAGTGGTGGGCGTGTCACCTAACGTGACACTTCGTGTCTCAAGAATCTAATAATGCAGCTAGTTCGAATCGTCTGTCCCGCGACGTAGTTATCAACCTCTCGATTTTGGTCCTAGGGGCCATGATCATGATTCTCAATGAGACTTCCTTGTCTGTCGCCTTGCCCGCGATCATGGCGGACTTCAGTATTCCTGCCACCTCTGCGCAGTGGTTGACTACCGGTTTCATGCTCACCATGGGCGTGACTATCCCGACGACGGGTTTCTTGCTCGAGCGTTTCACAACTCGCCAGATTTTCCTCGCCTCTACCGGGATGTTTCTTGCCGGTACAGTCATTGCAGCGCTGGCGCCAGTCTTCATCGTCTTGCTTGCTGGCCGCGTGGTGCAGGCTGCCGGAACAGCATTGATGATTCCGACGCTGATGACAGTAGCGATGACGCTAGTGCCACCACAGCGACGTGGCTCAGTAATGGGAATTATCTCTATTGTCATCTCGGTTGCGCCAGCCCTAGGCCCGACGGTTGGTGGCGCAATCCTCAATGCCTTGAGCTGGCACTTCATCTTCTGGGCAATGGTTCCCTTGGTGGCTCTTATTCTGTTTGCCGGTGTGATCAAGCTGGTTAACGTGGGCGAGAACCGCAACACCCCGTTGGATCCATTCTCTGTGGTGCTTTCGGTCCTAGCTTTCGGAGGTTTGGTGTATGGCCTTTCCTCCATCGAGAAGATGCTCGAAGGAAAGGGCATGGTGGAGATCATCGTTTCGGTGGTCGGCGTCGTAGCGCTCATCATCTTCACCCGCCGTCAGATGAGCCTGGCAAAGGATAATCGTGCGCTGTTGGATCTGCGCCCGTTCCGCGTGCGCAACTACACCATCGCGGTGGCCATCATGCTCATCTCATTCGGTCTGATGCTGGGCTCGGTGACGGTGCTGCCTATTTACCTCCAGACCTCCGTGGGTGTTTCCGCCCTAGTGACGGGTCTCGTGGTGATGCCCGGCGGTTTGTTGCAGGGCATCATCTCTCCGTTCGTGGGCCGTATTTTTGACGCGCGTGGTCCGCGGCCGCTGACGATTCCGGGCGCCATCCTGCTGGTTGCGGGCCTGTTCTTGATGACGACTCTCGACGCCGAATCCCAGGTGTGGATGGTTGTTGCCATGCACGTCACCTTTGCCTTGGGCATGGGTTTGATGATGACGCCGCTGATGACCACGGCTTTGTCTTCGCTGCCGCATGAGCTTTACTCGCATGGCTCGGCGATCATGAACACCCTGCAGCAGCTCGCGGGCGCGACGGGAACGGCATTCTTGGTTGTATTCCTGACTCGTGGCACCGTGGCCGGCATGCAGTCGGGAATGGACGAGGCCGCCGCGATCGCGCAGGGTGCCCACTGGGCTTTCCTGTTCGCCGGCGCGGCGTCGATTGTGGTGCTCGTGCTGGCGCCGCTGCTGCGTCCGGTCCCGCAGGACTAACAGGGGGAGAGGAACTCTGCGCGGGTGGAGAGGATACGCGGGTTGCCACCCAGGCGGGAAGCAGCGTAGCACAGCGCATCGGTGTCGAAGCCATAGTCGATGACCACCGGGTAGACCTTGCCCTCTGCTACCTCGCCGCGTAACGACGGGCAGATTCCCGGGTTGTAGTACTCCGCGCCGGGGTTGTTAGCAACAGATCGTTGGATTTGCGGAAGGGCCTCTGCGGGGCTGTTGGCCACGACGGAATCGACGATCAGCACGCCGCGGCCGTCGCAAGCAACGGCGGAAGGATTAAATCCAGCGGGCAAGTCCGAGCTGGAATCTTTAGTTGCAGGCGCCGTGTATTCCTGCGTGACCGTCTGCTCCACGGTCTTGGTCATGGTTGCAGTTTCTTCAGATTTCTCGCTCTCAGTGCGTTGGCTGCTTTCTGAATTCTCATCCTCTTGCGAGGTGCTCCCAGTTGCAGGGGCTTCGGCAAGTGGGGCTAGCTGGGACTGCGCATTTTCTTTGGCACCGCCCAGCATTCGCATGGCCAGAACACTGCCGCCAACCAGTGCAATTAGTGCTAGGACTGCGACGGCAATCGCGATGTAGATGCTCTTGTTTTCCTGCGAATTATCCATGGCCGCTGCTCCTTTAGGCGCACAATTGCATCTTTAGGCGCGCGTTTTCCGCCTCTGTGCCCCAGATAATGAAGGCGGACTGGGTGCCAGGTACTGCCATGTAATAGGTCGGCTCCTCGGCGTTCGGGGCTTCGAAGCTCTGGATGGTGCACTGGCCATTGGAAAGCTCGGTTGGATCAGGAGGCAGGATGGCGTCGCGGGCTTCCACGGATTCGTAGGAGGCGACGGCATAGCTTAAGTCGTCGCCCTCACAGGTGATCTTCGCCAGCTGGCCTTCCTCCGGCTCGCGGTGGTGGCACTTGGTATCGCCGTAGCCGGAGGTGCCGCTGCGCGAGCCCAGCAGTCCAGGGTAGGCCTCTGCGAGGTTGCTTTCATCATCGTTCCAGCCCGGGTACTGGTTGAAGAAGAAGATGCCGGCGGCGGCGAGAACGACCACTGCCAGTGCGGCGCATAGCGCGATGAGGCCGGTCTTCTTGCCAGAGCCGGACTTCTTTTCTGCAACCGGTGCAGCAAATCCCGCGCCGTTTGGTTGGCTCTGCATCTGCCCCTGCGGCTGGCCTTGCTGGAACCCCTGCTGGTACTGGCCTCGCTGCATCATCGGCTGCTGCTGCGGCATGTACTGCGGTGGCATCTGCTGCTGCGGGGCCTGCTGCGCTGGCTGAGGCTGCGTCTGCGGGTGGGTTTGCTCGCGGGGTGCCGCAGCTTGCGGGCTGGCGAACTGGGAAGCAAAACCTGCGGCTGCGGCACCAGCTGCTCCCGCTGCAGCGGTGCCGGTGGAAGTAGAGGCGTTACGCAGGGCGTCGATAACCGTGCCAGCTGAGTTGAACTGGGAATTTGGCTTGAACTCCGGATGTGCAGACTTAATGAGCTCCGCAAAGCGCTGCGTGACCTGCTCAGCGGTGACGTTGCCCACGCCCGGGCCTGCCGCACACAGCACCGCATTGCTGCGCGAACCCGTAACCATGATGCGGCGTGGATGCAGCGCATGCATGGCAAAGCCCGTCTGGTTGTTCTGCAACAGGTAATCCACTGCCTCGGACAAAGGAGTAAAAACTGAAAGCGCCTCGGTCTTGGTGAGGTGCTGCGCGCCTAGGCCAGAGCCGGTGAAGGTAGAAAGTGGCTCGCCGGAAAGTGCGGCGCGCACCAGAAAGTCCTGGCCCTTTTCTGTGGTTCCGGTGCCGACGAGCGGGGCGATGGAGCGATGGTGGACGTCGGCAAGCACGGAGGCTTGCTTAACCGCACCGCGGTGGTTGGCCTCAAAAAGCTCGACCGTCATTGGCTTATTAGAGGAGTCCACGACACCGAAAAGCGTGGAGACCGAGGATTCGTCCATTACGGAAAGCTGACGGAGTTGATGCTGAGTAGAGAAGAACTCAGGGAGCTTTTTCACAGGGATTCATCCTTTTGAATAATGGTTTTGGGCCTTTTCGCATTTAAGAGTAACGGCAACCGAGTCAAACTCCAGTAGCGAGGTGTAAAGAAACCTTCTGAAAGGCCTGTTCGCTACCGGCGTACAGTGCCCTGAGCTGGGAAAAGGTGCCTTCTGGAGAGTTGGTTCTAAAAACCGTGAATTGCATGTCCAGTCGGCGCGTTAGAGTGGGTGACACATTATTAGCGAAAGCATAGAGGTATAAGGCAATGTTCGAGAGGTTTACCGACCGTGCCCGCCGCGTCATCGTCCTGGCGCAGGAGGAAGCACGCATGCTCAACCACAACTACATCGGCACCGAGCACATTTTGCTCGGCCTCATCCACGAGGGTGAAGGCGTTGCCGCCAAGGCACTGGAGTCCATGGGCATCTCGCTTGAGGACGTCCGCCGCGAAGTAGAGGAAATTATCGGTCACGGCTCCCAGCCACACACCGGTCACATTCCGTTTACACCGCGCGCGAAGAAGGTGCTGGAGCTTTCCCTACGTGAGGGCCTGCAGATGGGCCACAAGTACATCGGTACTGAGTTCCTGCTGCTGGGCCTCATCCGCGAGGGCGAGGGCGTGGCAGCGCAGGTACTTATCAAGCTTGGCGCTGACCTGCCGCGCGTTCGTCAGCAGGTTATCCAGCTGTTGTCTGGTTACGAGGGCGGCAATGGTGAAAACGACGGCCAGTCCCAGGGCGGGCCAGTCGGTGCTGGTGCCGGCGCGGGCGCAGGCCTGGGTGGCCGCACCGCACCGTCCGGCGCGGGCGAGCGCTCCAATTCCTTGGTTCTTGACCAGTTTGGTCGCAACCTGACCCAGGCCGCCAAGGATGGCAAGCTCGACCCAGTTGTGGGCCGCGATTCCGAGATTGAGCGCATCATGCAGGTGCTCTCCCGCCGTACCAAGAACAACCCGGTTCTCATTGGTGAGCCTGGTGTTGGTAAGACCGCAGTCGTGGAGGGCCTGGCTCTCGACATCGTTAACGGTAAAGTCCCTGAGACCCTCAAGGACAAGCAGCTGTACTCGCTTGACCTTGGTTCTTTGGTTGCGGGTTCCCGCTACCGTGGTGATTTCGAGGAACGCCTGAAGAAGGTCCTCAAGGAGATTAACCAGCGCGGTGACATCATCCTGTTTATCGATGAGATTCACACCCTGGTCGGCGCAGGTGCAGCAGAGGGCGCAATCGACGCCGCTTCGCTGCTGAAGCCGAAGCTGGCCCGCGGTGAGCTCCAGACCATCGGTGCTACCACCTTGGACGAGTACCGCAAGCACATTGAGAAGGATGCCGCGCTGGAGCGTCGTTTCCAGCCGGTCAAGGTCGACGAGCCTTCCCTGGATGACACCATCCTCATCCTCAAGGGCCTGCGCGATAAGTACGAGGCACACCACCGCGTTTCTTACACTGACGAGGCTCTGAAGGCTGCGGCCTCCCTGTCTGACCGCTACATCAATGACCGCTTCCTGCCGGATAAGGCCGTTGACCTCCTCGACGAGGCTGGTGCCCGCATGCGCATTAAGCGCATGACTGCTCCGGAAGGCCTGCGTGAGGTCGATGACCGCATCGCTGAGGTCCGCCGCGAGAAGGAAGCGGCTATCGACGCCCAGGACTTCGAGAAGGCAGCCGGCTTGCGCGACAAGGAGCGCAAACTCGGTGAAGAGCGCGCTGAGAAGGAAAAGCAGTGGCGCTCCGGCGACCTCGAGGAAATCGCTGAGGTCGGCGAGGAACAAATCGCTGAGGTCCTGGCACACTGGACCGGCATCCCTGTGCTCAAGCTGACGGAGAAGGAATCTTCCCGCTTGCTGCACATGGAAGATGAGCTGCACAAGCGCATCATTGGTCAGGACGAGGCAGTCAAGGCAGTGTCCCGCGCCATCCGCCGTACCCGCGCAGGTCTCAAGGACCCGCGTCGTCCTTCCGGTTCCTTCATCTTCGCCGGTCCGTCCGGTGTTGGTAAGACGGAGCTTTCGAAGTCCCTGGCTAACTTCCTGTTCGGCTCTGATGATGACCTCATCCAGATCGACATGGGCGAGTTCCACGACCGCTTCACCGCATCCCGTCTCTTCGGTGCCCCTCCGGGATACGTTGGCTACGAAGAGGGTGGCCAGCTGACGGAGAAGGTCCGCCGCAAGCCATTCTCCGTGGTTCTCTTCGACGAGATTGAGAAGGCCCACAAGGAGATTTACAACACCTTGCTGCAGGTTCTCGAGGACGGCCGCCTTACCGACGGCCAGGGTCGCATCGTGGACTTTAAGAACACGGTCCTGATTTTCACCTCAAACCTGGGTACGCAAGATATCTCTAAGGCTGTGGGCTTGGGCTTTAGCGGTTCCTCCGAAACGGATAGCGATGCTCAGTACGAGCGCATGAAGAATAAGGTCAACGACGAGCTGAAGAAGCATTTCCGCCCAGAGTTCCTCAACCGTATCGACGAGATTGTGGTCTTCCACCAGCTCACTCAGGAGCAGATCGTTGAGATGGTCGAGCTGCTCATTGGCCGTGTGGAAAAGCAGCTGGCAGAGCGCGACATGGGCATCGAGCTGACCCAGAAAGCTAAGGATCTACTGGCAAAGCGCGGATTCGATCCAGTCTTGGGTGCTCGTCCGCTGCGCCGTACCATTCAGCGCGAGATTGAGGATCAGCTCTCCGAGAAGATCCTCTTCGGTGAAATCGGTGCTGGTGAAATCATCACCGTTGACGTGGAGAACTGGGACGGCGAGTCCAAGGACAACTCTTCTGCGACCTTTACCTTCAGCCCACGCCCGCGTCCGTTGCCGGAGGGCACGTTCGAGGAGGAACTCGAGGATGCCGAGGTACGCGAGGCTGACGAGGAGCTCGTGGCAGAGCAGAACGACAGTCCTGATTCCATCACCAGCGATGTCTTGCCAGACCCAACCGACGATGATAACCCGCCAGCTGCCGGTGCTGGCCAGCCTATCTAGACTGAACTAGACGTGGTGCCGCCCTTTTGGGCGGCACCTTTGTCGTTTTCCCGGGGCAGCCAACTGCGCAGCCGCCCTAATTGCCAAATTGTGCCGAAAAATCAGACATTTCCGCCCACAATTTGGCAGTTGGGCTCATCTGGCGCCGACCAAGCCACCGCTTCCCAAGGGGCAAGGGAAAGAACGCGATACAAAAAGCAGAACCTAGAGGCAGTTGGTGGGAGCAGGGAAGTCGTTGAAACGCGCCATCAAGTAGTCCAAGCCGCGCGGTACGGAAGTCATCATCGGGCCAGCGTGGCCCAGGCCCGTACCGGTGATGAAGGTGACGGCCGGGGCCGCCTCAAACTGGACGGCGCCGCCCATGCGGCAGTACTGGCCAGCCATGGTGCGTGCCTGCTCGTAAGGGATGAGGTCATCGGTAGGGGAGTTGGCCACCAGAATCGGGCCAGTCACCGGGTGTTTGCCCAGCTTTTGCTCCTCCAGCACGCGTGCGGCGGCCGGCTCGCGGGCAACGAGGTGGGCAAAGGACTCACCAGTCTTGGTTAGCTGGGAGGTGCGCGTAAAGCCCCAAGTGGCCATGGAATCACCGATGCAGGCGTCCGCGGCCGAACGCAGGAAGTGGATGCCGCGCTCGTTGAACTGCGGAATGATCGCGTTATAAAACTCCGGGCTGCGCTCCGCGAAGCCGTTGATGGCGTATCCCAAGACGTGGACGATACTCGAACCGTCCACCGCGTTCATCACCGAGAGCAGGTCAGCCGGCGGGGCGCCAGCGTAGGTTCCCTTGATGTTGAGCTCGGGCGCATAGAGCGCCGCATACTCCGCCGCGGCCGCAGCAGCGCCGCCGCCCTGTGAGTAGCCTGCAAAGCCCACCGGGGAGGTCAAAGGCGCGCCGGAGAGCGCAAGGCCGGCGCGGGCGGCGTCGAGAACCGCGTGCGCTTGCTCAATGTTGTTGACATAAGAGTGGTGCCCAGGCGTGCCCAGCCCGATGTAGTCCGTGACCACCACGCGGATCCCGTGCTCAGCGGCCTGCTGGAAGAAAGGGTACTCATAGTTCATGTTCAACGTGGGCTGGCCGGCTGGGCCTAAAGCCAGGTTGCCCACCTGGCTGCCGGAGCGCGACGGCGCGCACTGGTCACCCTGGCCGCGCGTGCCCGGCGCGAACACGATGGTGGGGCGCTCGCCCTTGCCAGTCCACGGGCGCTGCGGCTCAAACACGGTTCCCGTCACCGGGGTGGCCACGCCATCGGAGCGGGTCGAGCCGTATGTGAAGGTGGTGGCGCGCGCACCCGTGGCAGACGACATCTGCGCTACGGGATGGCTCGCAGGGCGAGAGTCCATGACGGTGCCCGCGCCGGGCGCATTCACGCCAGGATTCGCCGGCGCTGAGACCGCACCGGTGTCTGCGGCGACGCCAGTGACGTCGGAGGTGTCCTGCGCTGGTTCGACGCCGAGTGCAGCAGGAACGGGGACGCTAAGGGCGGCGGTGAGTACCGCGGCCGCGATGAGACGAGGGAACTTCACGCACTAAACTCTAGCTGCCAGCGCAACTGGGGGTGCGCTAAAATTTGTCACCATGGGCATTCAATACCGTTCACGCAAGAAAACCGGCAAGAATAGCTGGATTAATATCTCCGGCTCCGGGGCATCCATGTCCACCAAAGTTGGGCCCGTGACCTTCAATTCCCGCGGCGGCATGTGGATCAACCTGCCCGGTGGCCTGAACTTCCGGGGTCGCTGGCGCTAAAGACCAGCGCTTTAGCCATGCGAGAGCCAACTCCTGACTATGTCCGGATGGGCATCGAAGCCGACGTCATTTTGCGCTTGGGCATGTTGCTCATGGGCGCAGGTACGTCCGGCTACCGCGTGCTGCGCGGCATGAAGCGCGCGGCCCGTGCCCTGGGCTTCGACCGGCTCGACGCCAACGTGGGCGTTACGCAGATTACCTGCACCTTCCACAAGGGCCGCGCATTTCGCACGGTGGTGGCGCAGCAGCATTCGCCGGCTGTCGACGCCTCCCGCATCGAGGCCCTCGAGGACCTCACCCACCATCGGCTGTATGCCGGCATTACCGCTGAGGAACTCGATGCTTTCCTCGACGACATCGAATCGCACGTCATCAAGCGCTGGAACGGCTGGGTCCTGGCTAGCGCTGCGGGCGTGGCCTGCGCTTCCTTCGCGGTACTTAACTACTTCCAATCTTATGTGGTGCTGCTGGTTGCCTTGGCCGCGTTCTGCGGGCAGTTCACCCGCTGGGCCTTGCATCACAGGCATGTGCACCAGCTGGGTTGCATCGTTGCCGGCGGTGCGGTCTCGAGCATGGTCTACTTCCTCACCACGGAGGCCCTCGTGCTTATCGGCTGGGCGGATCCCGCCGAATTCTCTTCGGGCTACGTGGCGGCGGTGCTATTCCTCATACCAGGTTTCCCGTTGTTCTCCGCCATCATCGATTTGGCCCGTTTCGACTTCGACGCCGGCATGGCGCGCCTGAGTTACTCGCTCACCGTCATCATCGCGGCCACGTTCACAGTGGCCATGGTCAGCTGGTTCACCGAACTGACCCCAATCCCGCCTGCCCCAGCTCCCGACGCCACCTGGTACGCCGCCGCGGTAGTCGCCAGCTTCTCAGGCATCGCCGGCTTTGCGTTCCTATTTAACTCCTCGCGCCGCATGGTGCTGGCCGCGGCACTCGTGGGCACGGTGGCGAACATGGCGCGCCTTGGCATTTTATCGCTGGGCACCACGAGCTACTTCGCGGCATTCGTGGGCGGCGTCATCATCGGCCTGCTGGGCGCGCAGGTGGCTCGCAAGATGCATCTGCCGCGCATTACCACCACGGTCCCCGCCGCGGTCATCATGATTCCCGGCACCGCGATGTTCCGCGCGGTATTCCACCTTAACGCGGGCAACATGGACCAGTCGCTTTCGAACCTCGCCACCGCGACGATGGTCGTCATGTCCATCGGTTGCGGCCTCGTCTTTGCCCGCCTGCTCTCCGACCGGGATTGGGCGCTTGGCAGACTCATCGACTTCAGCCGCCCGCCGCACGACTCTAGGTACTAGAGCGTATTAAGCCGGTAAGTGGAACAGGCCCTGGGAATCTTGCTCCGCGAGGCCGTCGTCAAGCAGCGATGCCAAAGCCCTGGAACGCTGCGCTGCGTCAGGCCACACCACGTCGATGGAACTTTGCGGCACCGGCCCCGATGCCCCGCGCAGCACGTCGAGGATGAGCCCGCGCACTTGGCGGTCGGTTCCCTTGAACTTCTGTATGCGCTTCTTTGCGCGCGCGAGCTCCTCCTCGCTGGGCTGCGGGCAGCCCGCCAGTTGCCACGCGCAGCCCGTGCGCAGCGGGCACTCCTCGCACTTCGGCGACTTCGCAGTGCACACGAGAGCCCCGAGCTCCATCAACGCGGCGGAAAAGCGTGGGCCATTTACCGCGGGTAGGAGTGCCTCCACCTGCGCCAACTCCTTCTTGGACGGTTGCGGCTGGAGGAACTGCCCATCCACGGCGCGGGCGTAGACGCGACGCACGTTGGTGTCCACCACCGGCACGTTGCGCCCGTAATGGAAGCACGCCACGGCCCGCGCGGTGTACTCGCCGATGCCGGGCAGGGCCAGCAGCTTGGCGACGTCGCTTGGCACCGGCTCCTCACCAATCTCCTGCGCGCACTCCCACAAGCGCAGCGCGCGGCGGGGATAGCCGAGCTTGCCCCAAGCGCGCAGGACCTCAGCTCGGGAGGCCGCGGCGAAGTCCGCCGGGGTGGGCCAGCGCTCCATCCATTCCTCCCATACCGGAGCCACACGCGCGACGGGCGTTTGCTGGCTCATGACCTCGCTGAGCAGAACGCCCCACGCGGAGGTCCCGGGGCGTCGCCAAGGCAACGGGCGTTCGGCGGAGTCGAACCATGTAAGGAGGGCGGCGGTATCAATCATCGGGAATCAGTGTAGGACAGCGGTGGTAGGGGACTACAGTTAGTGACATGCCACTTTCTAAAGTTCCACAAGATCCACAAAAGGTTTGGGAAGCTCTGCAAGCGGGCAACCAGCGCCTAGTAACCGGCAACGTCATCTCCGTCAACGATGACGCCCACATTCGCGCCGGGCTCACCAAGGGCCAGGATCCGCGCGTCATCGTGCTTTCGTGCTCCGACTCGCGCGCCCCTATTGAGCACGTATTCAACATTGGCTTTGGCGACGCCTTCGTCATCCGCACCGCCGGTCACATCCTCGATAACGCGGTACTGGCTTCGTTGGATTACGCCCTGGAGAATCTGAACGCCAACTTGCTCGTGGTCATGGGCCACCAGTCCTGCGGCGCGGTTGCTGCGGCTTCCGCGTTCCTCAACGGCGACATGAATCTGCCGACCGGCCTGCAGCGCCCGATCATTGAGAAGGTAGCTGCGTCTGCGCTGCAGTCGCGCCGTGAGGGCCGCGACTCCACTCCGGACTTCGAGCGGGAGAACACTGCACAGACGGTTTCACAGATCATCGCGGATGTGCCTGCGGCCCGCCGGCTTCTCGACGCCGGAACCCTCGGCGTCGTGGGCTTGCGCTATCTGCTGGAGGATTCCAGTGTGGAGACCGTAGTACTGCACGGTGTGCAGTAGCTTAGTGCTGCACTCGCTCTCTCCCCAGTTGAGTCCCGCCATTTAGTCAGACACGCGGCGAGGGTTAGTGCAGGTTAGGGGCGTGGCCCCTTAAAATCAAGAACGTGACTGAGAACCGACGCAACCCGCTGCCCCAAGAGATCTACATGCGCCGCCGAGTGGCCGCGCTGATTGGACTCCTGGTTGTCGTGGGCCTGCTCTTGTGGGCTGCGACCTCGATGTTTGGCGGCTCGGATGAATCGGTTCCGGCGGCTTCGACAAGTGCACGTGGCTCCGCAGCGGCGCCGGAGACGAAGGCCACCTCGAAGGCGGAAAAGACCAGCGAGGCGACTAGCTCCAAGGAGTCGAGCACGCAGCCGGCCTCAGACAGCGCCACGGCATCGGCCACCAACCCGAGTGAGGAGCCGAAGAAGAACACGTGCGCTCTTGCAGACCTGCAACTGACGGGCTCTGTCAGCAAGCCCACCTATGGCCCGGGCGAGCAGCCGACTTTCTACATGGAGGTCAACAACCCCACGGCCGTCGACTGTGTCATTGATTTGGAAGCCGACACCATGCGCTTCGAGGTCTATGACTTGAAGACCAACCAGAAGATGTGGACCGACACCGACTGCTACCCGCCGGTCGAGGAGAAGACGCAGACCTTCAAGCCGGGCGAGCCGCGCAAGTTCGAAGCCGTGTGGTCGCGCAAGATGTCCCAGCCGGGCCAGTGCGTGGACCGTCAGGAATCGCCGATGGGTGGATACTTCATGCACGTGGTCATCGGCGATAACGCAGCACCGGCTCAGACGTTCAACCTCGTGGATGCGAACGGCGCTTAGCCCAGCAGCGCTATGACCTCGCTGAGCGTAGCAGCCTGACGCACCCGAATCCCGGTGGCATCTACTTTGCCAGCCGGGACGATTGCTTTTTTATAGCCCAAGCGCGCGGCTTCGGCGAGGCGACGGTCCAGGTTTGGCACTCGGCGCAGCTCGCCGGCCAGGCCCACCTCGCCGATGACCACGGTCTTAGCCGGCAGCGGCTTTTCGTGTAGCGAGGACCACGTTGCCAGCGCCACCGCGAGGTCCGTGGCTGTCTCCTGAATGCGCACGCCGCCCACCGTGGCAACGTAAGCGTCCTTGTCATTGGTGCGCTGGCCCGCGCGTGCCTGCAGCACTGCTAGCACCATCGGCACGCGGTTGGAGTCCAAGCCCGTGACCACGCGGCGCGGGTTCTTGGCCACAGGATCCACGGTCAGCGCCTGGACCTCCGCCAGGATGGGGCGAACGCCATCCATGGCCACGGTCACCGCTGAGCCATCGGGCGTGCTGCCGCGGTGCGAGAGGAAGAGCCCGGAAGGATCAGCGACCTCGCGGATGCCGCCGGAGGTCTGCTCGAAGCAGCCCACCTCATCGGTAGCGCCGAAGCGGTTCTTGATGCCGCGCAGCATGCGCAGGCTGGATTGGCGGTCCCCTTCGAAGTTGAGCACGACGTCGACAAGGTGCTCCAGCACGCGCGGGCCCGCCACGTTGCCGTCTTTAGTCACGTGGCCCACCAAGAGAACCGGAATGCCGGTGGACTTGGCTAAGGTGGTCAAAGCCGCGGTCACGGCACGGGACTGTGCCACGCCGCCGGCCACACCCTCGACGCCCGCGGCGTGCATGGTCTGCACCGAGTCCACGATGATGAGGCTGGGCTTGAGCTGCTCAACGTGCCCGAAGACTACGTCCAGGTTCGACTCTGCGGCGAGATACAGCGTGTCATGCAGGGCGTCGGTGCGCTCGGCGCGCGCACGCACCTGGCCCGCGGATTCCTCCGCCGTGACGTAGAGAGCCTTGCGGTCTAGCTGCGCCCAACGCGAGGCCACCTCCAACAAGAGCGTGGACTTACCCACGCCTGGCTCGCCCGCCATGAGCACCACCGAACCCGGCACAATGCCCTTTCCCAGCACGCGGTCTAACTCCCCGATGCCGGTGGTAATGGTCTTGGTAGCGCTTGCCCCAATCTTGGTGATGGGCTGCGCCGGGCTGCTGGGAGTAAGCCCCTTGACCATCTGCCCCGTCACGGCAGCCGAAGCCGCCGAGCCTGCCGACGCCGCGGGCGCCGACTCCTGGAGCGTGCCCCACGAGCCGCAATCTGGGCAGCGGCCAAGCCACTTGGGGGAGACGTAGCCACACTCAGAACAGGTGTGGACGGGACGGGACTTCTTTGCCATGCCAGTAACTCTAAGACACCCACCGGACACGGGTACCTACCCGCCCCAAACGCAAAGCCCCGCACTCGAAAGTGCGGGGCTTCGAAAGCTTAAACCTTAGTGGTGGTGGCCAGCTTCAGGCTTCTCGGTGGTGTAGCCCTCGGTGGACTTGGAGTCGCGATTGTACTCACCGGACTTCAGCGGGGAAGCGGAAACAGCAGCGTTTACCTCGATGGTGCCGTTGTTGAAGGTGAAGGTAACCGGGCGGAAACCGGCGTAGCCGTAGTCCTCGTTCTGCAGAGTGGTCTCAACGTACTGGACGTTCTTGTTCTTCTCGTCCTTCTTGAGCTCCTTGAGGTTAGCCGCGGAGTCAGCGATGATGGACTGGTCGCGAGCCATTGGCTTAACGGAGCCGAGGTCAACGTCCTGGCCATCGACGGAAACGGACTCGAGGGTGATATCAGAAACCTCGTAGCCCTGGTTAACAGCTACGAACTTCAGGGAGGTCTCGCCGGAGTCCGGTTCGACCTGAATGGTGACGTCGCGAACTGCGACTGCGCCGTCCTCGGTGGCAGCGGAGGAACCGTCGACAGCCGCAACCTTGTCGGAAGTCTGGGTAACGTGGCCTGCAGAGCAGGAAGCCAATGCCAGCGCAGACAGGGCGGTTACGGAAATGATGGCACCGCGACGGGCGGCGGTCTTCAGTGGCTGCACTTTGAGGGTCCTCCATAGATTGCGATCACAAAGCTTATCAACGCTTTAGCCTAGTACCTTTCCGTGCCGAGTACACAGTTTCGTGAAAACCAATTGGGTAGTAAGCGGGGTAATACGGGGGTAGACGTGGGCGTCGGCAAGCAGCTGTGCGGCGCGTGCTAAACTCGTTGCCCTGTATGTGTGCCGTTAGCGGCGCGAACATTTAATAAGGAGTGGCAATGGAATTTAAGGTCGGAGAGGTCGTCGTCTACCCGCACCACGGTGCTGCCAGGATTGCTGATATTGAGCATCGCGAGATGGGTGGCGAGACCCTGGAGTACTTGGTGCTCCAGATCAATCAGTCTGACCTTGTGGTTCGCGTGCCTTCCAAGAACGTGGAGCTCGTCGGCGTTCGCGACGTCGTGGGTAAGGAAGGCCTCGAGAAGGTATTCTCCGTCCTGCGTGAAATCGACGTTGAAGAGGCCGGCAACTGGTCCCGCCGCTACAAGGCTAACCAGGAGCGCCTGGCTTCCGGCGACATCAACAAGGTCGCTGAGGTTGTCCGCGACCTGTGGCGCCGCGACCAAGACCGCGGTCTGTCCGCAGGTGAGAAGCGCATGCTGGCCAAGGCCCGTCAGATTCTCGTGGGCGAGCTCGCGTTGGCCTCCCCGGTCGACGAGAAGAAGGCCGACACCATGCTGGAGGAAATCGACGCCACCATCGAGCGCCACCGCGCCGCGGGCATCGTGGAGGACAAGTCCATCACCACCGACATCGACAACGACATCGATCTCGATGACCTCTCCTTCGACGACGAAGACGAATAAGCCCGTTGTCGCGCTCATCGCGGCAGCAGGAATGGGCACTCGCCTCGGCGCGGAAGTGCCCAAGGCATACGTTGAACTCCAGGGACGCACGCTCCTGGAACGCTCCGTAGCAGCCATGGCGCACAGTGGCGTGGTCAAACGCGCGGTGGTCACCGTCTCTCCGGTGATGGAAGACACCGCGCGAGCATTGCTTGCCGACGCCCCCTTGCCCATCACCTTCGTCCACGGCGGCGGCGAGCGCGCCGACTCCGTGTGGGCTGGCCTGCAAACCATTGGCGAAGAAGACGCCGTGGTGCTCATCCACGACGCCGCCCGCGCCCTGACCCCGCCAGCCATGATCGCGCGCGTGGCCCAGACCGTCCTTGACGGCGCTCCCGCCGTCATCCCGGTTCTGCCGGTTTCCGACACCATCAAGATCGTCGACGCCGAGCGTGTTGTCTCCACTCCGGATCGTTCCTCACTGCGCGCCGTGCAGACCCCGCAAGGCTTCGACTTGGCCACGCTGCGCGGCGCCAACGAAAAGTACTTCTCCGGGCAGCAGGAGTTCATCGCCACCGATGACGCCAGCCTCATGGAATGGTTCGGCGTGCCCGTGGCCACCGTGCCGGGCGACCAGTTAGCGCTGAAAATCACCACGCCCATGGACCTCACCCTGGCTACCGCGATTCTCAAGGAGAACTCATGACCCAGCCGATCATCCCGCGCGTTGGCATCGCCACGGACGCCCACCAGATTGAGGAAGGCAAGCCCTGCTGGATCGCGGGCTTGCTCTTCGAGGGCGTGGACGGCTGCGAGGGCCACTCCGACGGCGATGTGGTGAGCCACGCGCTTGTCGACGCCCTCCTTTCCGCCTCCAACCTCGGCGACCTTGGCTCGTTTGTGGGCGTGGGGCGCAAAGAATACGACAATGTCTCCGGCGAGCGCCTGCTGCGCGAGTGCCGTGAGCTGCTCGAATCCCATGGCTTTGTCATCGGCAACGCCGCCGCTCAACTGGTGGGGCAGTCGCCGAAGATGGGCCCGCGCCGCGAAGAGTCCGAGCGCGTGCTCAGTGAGATTTTAGGCGCTCCCGTTTCCGTGTCCGCTACCACCACCGACCACATGGGTTTTACCGGCCGCTCCGAAGGTCGCGCCGCGGTGGCCACAGCGGTGGTCTGGAAACAGTAACTCGCGGGTCGCCCCAGCGCGTTCCTGCGCCGCAGCCTCTCCTTGTGGCACATACCCAGCCCTAGAAATGCAGATTCCTGGTGAAAAGCGCGGCGTCGGAAAGCGTGGGAGAAAGTGAACAGGAGGTCTTGGTTTCCAGGGCTGGGTATTTGCCGGGAAAGGCGCGCGTGACCAACGTGACCCGTACGGTGCAGGAATTTCAAAATGCCGGCTACCAGGTCGTAGGCCTGGACGCCGGCGGCGAGCACACGCTCGACACCTACACCGGTGGCAAGGACCCTGTGGTCATCGTCATCGGTTCTGAGGGAAAGGGCATCTCCCGCTTGGTGCGCGAGAATTGCGACGTCATCGTGTCCATTCCGATGACCGCCTGGGTTGAGTCCTTGAACGCATCCGTCGCCGCCGGTGCCGTGCTTTCGGAGTTCGCTCGTCGGCGTCGCGCGGCGAAGTAACAGGTAATTTGGAGGGCGTCGCGTTGTGCGGCGCCTTTTTGCTGTTTTACCCGGCCTGGTTTTAGCTTTTGGGCAAATACCCAGGCCTGGAAAACCAGACCTCCTGCTCGCATTTTCACACGCTTGCCGACGCCCCGCAATCCACCAGAGAGCTGCGGATCGAGGCCTGGGTATTTGCGCGGAGTTGATGAATCTGCGAAAGGTAACTTTTGACACTTGAACCCAGTTTATGGGCAGCGTATATCTTTTAGCAGCGCGCGCTATAAGTTCGGATTCTTCTCAAGAAAGGAATGCTTATGAAAGTGGGCATGTCTAAGCAGGCAACAGCTCCCAAGAAGTCCTCTGGAAATAAGTCCTACTACCGACACTGCTAAGGCTCGATGAAAACTTCAGTCAGACTACTAACCGTAGGGATTTTGCTCTCTACGGTTAGTAGCGCATTCATTGCCTTTGTCGGAGCCAGCCTCTTATCGACTCTGGATTACCGGCTTGGCAACGAGTTTGTCCAGATCGAAGACTTCGAACCTGACAGTCACGCAGAAACACTGTTTCCTGAGCTTTCTGAATTTGCGGGAGACTCAGGATTTGACGTATCGGTTTATTACGCCTCGCTAGCTGATTCGGATGGTGAGCTGCGAATCTACTCCTCGGCTCTGCCTTCAGGTGCAGCTAACTTTGAGTCTCAAAAGTTTCAGAGAGGCGAAAAGTTTGTTTGGTATCCATTGTCGGAAATTCCGACTAAGGAACCGCGCCAAGTTTTTAACATTAAAGGATCAGAAAATGACGCTCGAGACCTAACGACATGGTTGGAGGAGCGCGGGTATTCCGTGATAGGGCTCCAGAACTTGACTTGGAGTTTCGTCATGACTTCGTCGCTGCCTTTGTTGGTCGCGGCTGCTTTTCTACTCGCGCTCGTGTTGGGTGGCGGGCACTGCCTAGTGCGGGCTCGCGAAATCGGCATTCACAGACTTTTGGGGCTAAAGCTATCGCAGACGCTAAGGCTTGATGTAACGCGGCTTGCCAAGCAAACATGGCTACCATTTTTTCTTGCGATCATTTTTATTGCGGCGGCATTGTATCTTTACAACGACTGGGCAGAAGCGACGTTGTTTTGGGCCTTTTTCGGCGTTTCTGTGTTGCTCCAATGGGTAGGTTTGGCGCTGGGCTATGTGCTCGGGCAGTTATTGGTTCGAAATATTTCGATCCCGCAGGCCATCAAAGGCAAGGTTCGGGCGCGTCCAATTACCTACGCACTGTATGCTGTCCGGCTATTGGCACTCTTGACGAGCCTGACGGCACTTTCACAGATGGTTGATACCGGTGCTGAGGTGTCCGCGCGAGAGGAATTGCAACCGTATTGGATCGGACATGCCAATGAGCAAGAGTTTGCCCTGAGCTCGAATATCACTCCGGATGAAAAAGAACAGGCTGCAGCTGCAGCGCCCTTGCGTCAGGCGGACCGCGAAGGAAAGCTACTCTTAGCGGATCCTTTTTGGCTTACCTGGCCGACTCAACTGGAAGCCCCGGTTATTCTCAGCAACCATCGGTTCGCCGTTCAAGCTGGTGTTGCCCCTTCTGAAGAAGACATAACCGTTTGTGCTCCTGTTGCCCTCAGTGAAGAATCCAAACAGACGATTATTGACTCTGTTGCATTTGAAGCCGAACTCGCGAAAAAGAAGGTTCCAAATTTTAACTGGAAAGAAGATTGTTCGCTTGGGCAAGTCTTTTCCTATGACGTTGAGCTGCGGCCAGTAATTAATGACCCCATTGTGGTTTCGTTACCAGTGGGGCTTGAAGCTATCGGTGACCGGAATTTACTCGCGAAAGCCTCGCAGAAAGTCCTCCTTGCCATCGAGCCAACTGTCGTTGGTGAGCTGAAAGATGGGACGGTGGGCAAGGTGCTCGCCACGGCACAACCGCATGCTGATTCCTGGCGATCGTCCCTTGAGGAAGCCAAAGAGCAATTCAGCCTTTGGTCGTTAAATACGGTCGTAGCGATATTACTGGTTTCCTTGTTAATCGTCGCGGGGCTTTTCAGTTTCCAGGTGGCGTTCCGGCGAGAGCTCTATGTTTCCTTCATTTGTGGGCGCAGCCCGTGGAAGATGTGCAGGAAGATTCTGCTGGCCGAGCTATTCTTTTTCGTTACCACCATCGGCTGGGTTTTGTATCGTTTGCGCGAGCATAAGGAACAACTGGAATCGCACTATCCATCAACGTGGTCGATGGGGTTTGAAAACAGGTGGTCCACGGCAACCGTTCTTGCTGTCGTCGCATTTTCGATCGTGTGGATGTGTATTTCAATCGGTTTGACCTGGTGGATTAGTGCGCGAAATCAAATGCGCTGGACAGACAGCGAAGGAAATTAGGATATGGAAATTCAGGTTGAAGACCTTCACTACAGTGTGAAGGGAAAAATGATTCTTTCCGGCTTTACGCGGTCTTTTGCGGCTGGCCGGGTGACTGCATTAACCGGTGTCTCCGGAAGTGGGAAAACCACCCTGTTGAACCTCTTGGGCGGTCTGATCTCGCCGGACAAAGGCTCAATCATGTGGGATGGAAACAACATTGCATCGCTATCGGCAGGTCGACTGCGCAAGTATCGACGCGAATGCGTTGGGTATCTCTTTCAAGACTACGGCTTGGTTCCTGACCTCACCGTTGTCGACAACGTGAAGCTCGCAGCCAGTAACGTTTCGCGCCGTGCTTTCGACGAGGCGCTAGACAGCGCTTTGGCGCAGGTTGGTTTACGCGGCTATGAAAAGCGTGTGGTCAGCGGCTTGTCTGGCGGCGAACAACAACGAGTAGCCTTGGCGAGGATCCTCGTTTCCAAGCCCAAAATCGTATTGGCGGACGAGCCAACCGGGGCGCTTGACGAGGACAATGCTCAGCTGGTTGTTGAACACCTCCGTGCTTTCGCTGACCAAGGCGCCGTTGTCGTCGTCGCGACGCATTCCAAGCATGTAGCCGACCAAGCAGACTGCGAGGTAACGCTTTAGTGTGGCGATTGAAATACTCGGATATGCCGTGTCTGCTCGCAGGCATCCGAGACGATGAGCAACCGATACTCGATGAGCTAAGACGCTACTTCCTCTGGACCCAGGTTGAATGTGCGTCCACTCAGAGGGAGCTGCTGAATGCATTGTCTCGCTCACAGGAGCAATTGCTGGTGTTGTGCGAGCGCAAAGACTCGGCGACCTGGGTATGGGATATACAAGAGTTAAAGAGCAGCGATTTTATTTACTTGGTGGATTATTCACAGCATTCGCGTGAGAAGCTTCAAAAGGCAATCAATTTGGGCGCGTCTGCATATTGTGTGGTTACCCGGGAAGCTCGATCCGGCCATGGGGGCCTTAAAATAAGTTGTTGCTTTGAAATAAACGGCGTAGCTGTTGGGACAATGCCTGAACCAGATATGCAGCGAAACCTCGAGCGACTATCCGCGATTCAGCTTCGAGTTTTAAACGGAATTATATGTGGGCACTCAAATTATGGCATCGCGGAGGGAACCCATCTTTCTGTGCCGATGATCAAGAAAATAGTTTCCCAGCTGCTCGACATATTTGCTGCAGAGAACAGAGTCCAGTTAGCCCTCAAAACCTTACCCGCTATGGGTTGAGCTGCCAAACCTGTTGCAAATTCCCAGGGCAGGAAAACCAGACCTCCTGCTCGCATTTTCACGCGCTTGCCGACGCCGCGCAATCCACCAGAGAGCTGCATTTCCAGGGCTGGGTAGGTGGTGGGGGAGGCGAGCCGCGGGGCTATAAGCCGAAGAAATCCTCCACCACTTGGGCCGCGATGAAGCTATCGGTATTCGGGCCTAAGCGCGCGTCGAACTCGTTGCCCGAGGGGATGACGTGGCCCACGCCTTCCATGGTCCACAGCTCCACTGGGTTTTTGCCTGGCCACGTGCGCAGCTCGATGTCGTCGAAGGGCCGAGACACAACAACCTCGCCCGCGCCGTTGAGCTCAGCGAAGCGTTGCGCAGTCCACGGCGCCGAGGTCACCTTTCCGCGCGTGCTGCCCATAATGCCTGCCTCACCACCCTCGTAGGGAGCGAGCGGGTCCGCAGTGCCGTGCATCATGAGCATCGGGGTGGGCTTATAGCCATCGGGATTAGACGGCGCATGGTTAGCACCGCTGCCCAGCGTGGAGGCGAAGATGCAGGCGCCGTCGAGGAGGCCGGGGGCGTCGAAAAGCAAGCGAATGACCATCTGCCCACCGTTGGAATAGCCGCACGCGAAGGTGCGCTGGGTTCCGTACTCGTGGTGGATTGTATCCACCACGTGGCGCAGGAACGCGACGTCGTCGATGCCCAGCTCGCGGGTCTTGACCGGCAGGATGGCGCGGGAGTCGTTGAAGTGGCGGCCCACGCCGTCCGGATAGACCACCACCGTGCCCGTGCGCTCGGCTAGCTCGTCGAAGGTGCCGGCCGTGAAGCGCCGCAAAACGCTGCCATTCTGCAGCGAACCGTGGAGGAAAAGCAGCAGGTTAGGGCCAGGATTCTCCGGCGCGACGACGGTGTACTTGCGCTTTTGGCCCTGAAATTCCACGGTGGTCATGGGCCACTAGTTTAGTCCTGGTGCACGCAGTGCTCGTCGTGGGTGCTGGTGTGGTGCTTTTCTGAATCGCTGCGGCCCTCGAAGTGGGCCTTGGTGACGCGGGCGGCGGCGATGTCGTCGCGAACCGCGCGGCGATTGCGCAACCAGCCGATGAGGCGGCAAAGCAAATAGATGATGAAGGAAATCGTAGTCACGAAGACCGAGACCGGCAGGCCCGGAGCCAGCGACAAAATGAGACCACCCACGGCTGCGACCTCCGCGAAGATGGTAGACCACAAGACCGCACGCACGGGGGAGGAAGTAATCTGCACCGCCGCGGCGCCTGGCGTGATGAGCAGGGCCATGACGAGCAGCGAGCCGACAATCTGCACCGACTGCGCGGCGGTCAGGCCCACCAGGATGGCAAAGCCAACGGAAATAACGCGGACCGGAACGCCGGCCGCCTGGGCCATGACGGGGTCGGCGGAGGCGAAGAGCATCGGGCGCCAGAACAGCGCCACGATGGCCACGATGATGACCGTGGTCAGCGCGAGCAGCCATACCGAGGCCGCGGAAACGCCCACGATCTGGCCGGTCAGCAGCGTCATCGCCGTATTGGAGTTGCCCGGGTAGAGGTGCAAGAACAGCACGGACAGGCCGAGACCGAAGCTCATCACCACGCCAATGGCGCTATCTTGCTGGCCTTTGAGACCCAGCACCGCGAGGATGATCGCCGCCACGATGGCGCCGGCAATTGCGCCGAAGCCCAGGTTGAAACCAAAGAGCAGCGCCGCGGAGGCGCCCATCAGCGCCAGTTCTGAGGTGGCGTGGACCGAGAAGGACATCTGCCGCAGCACGATGAGCGAAGTCATAACGCCGGACAAGATACCCAGCAGCGCGCAGGCCCACAGGGAGGATTGCACGAAGTCGACACTGAGCAGGTACTGGGTGTCTTCCCAAAACTTAGACAGCGAGCTAGACAACGATGAGCCTCCCATCGACTTCAATGACGTTGACCTTGGAACCGTAGAGCTCCGAGAGGACATCGGAGCGCATGACCTCGTCCACTGCGCCATACATGTGGCCGTGTGGGGCGATGTAGAGCACCTTGTCCACCACGCCCAGCACCGGGTTGATGCCGTGCGTCACGAACAGAATCGAGGTGCCGCGCTCCGTGCGCCAGCGGTCGAGTTTTTCCACCGTGGCCTGCTGCCGGGCCGGGTCCAGGGAAAGCAGTGGCTCGTCGGCGAGGATGAGCTGTGGGTCGTTGGACAGGGCCTGCGCCTGGCGGACCAATTGCTGCTGGCCGCCGGAAAGCTGGCCCACGCGGCGCTCAGCGATGCCGGTGGCACCCACCTCGGCGAGCAGCTCGTCGACGCGGGTGCGGGGAGGGCGTCGTTTAGCAAAGGAGCCATGGGCCAAGGAAAGCGACACGAGATCGCGGGCGCGCATCGGCAAATCCTGCGGGAACATGCGCTGCTGCGGGATAAAGCCCACGCTCGAGTTGACCTCCACGCGGCCGCTGGTGAGTTGACGCGTGCCCAAGATGGTGCCGAGCAGCGTGGACTTGCCCACGCCATTGGGGCCCAAAACGGCGATAAACTCGCCGCTTTCGACGGCGAGGTTAAGGCCTGACCACAGCGGCTCTACCGCTGCATCATGAAACTGTACGAGCACTAGGCTTTGACCGCCTCGAGTGCGGAGACAGCCTGATCGTAGTAGTCGAGGAAGTTGGTGCCCTCCGGCGGGGTCTCGCCGATTTCCACGATCGGCACGTTGCGGTCCTCAGCGGCCTTGCGGATGCGCGAGGAGATGTCCGTCTCAGTCTGCGGGTTGTAAATCAGCAGGTCCACTTTGCCGTCCTTGACGGTCTGCAGAAAGCGCGCCAGGTCAGCCGCGGTTGGCTCGCCCTCGGACACAGTGGCCTTGCGGAAGCCCTCCGGCGTCACGTCAAGGGCAGGGGTGTACTTCATGATGTAGTCCGCGATCGGCTCGGTCTGCGCATAGTTGAGCTTCGGCAGCTTCTCGACACGCTCCTTAATGTCCTCGACGCGCTCCAGCAGCGGATCAGCAGAGGCTTTGGCCTCTGGGTTTTCCTCGTTTACGAGGTCGGCGACCTCGGTGGCGACCTTCTCGATGGCGGCAGCGTCGTACCAGACGTGCTCATTGCCCTCGATGTTGGTGACCTTGGAGGGCTCCTTCTTGGCGACGTCCTTGGCCTCCATCGCGGTGACGACGTCCGGCTCTTCGTCAAGCTTGCCGTGATCAGTTAGCGGCAGCGCGTGGATGATCTCGTCCTGGTTCTTTACTGCCTGGTAAAGCCAGGAATCGTATCCGCCGCCACCGACGATGAGGACGTCGGCCTCGTTGGCCTTGGCGATGTCTGCCGCGGTGGGCTCAAAGTGGTGCGGGTCGATGCCGTTGCCCTTGACGATTGGCTCGACCTCAATCTTGACGTCTTGCCCCTGTGCGGAGTCGATGACTTCCTGGGCCACATCTGCCCAGATGGAGGTGGAGGCGACGACCTTGATGGTGTCCTCGTCGGCGCTATCGGTGCTGGAGCAACCGGCCAGGGTGAGGCTGCCTGCACACAGGAGAGCGGCGGGCGCAGCCAGGGATTTAAGGGAAAAACTCATGCCCTCTAGTTTGCGTTTGTTGAAAATTGTTGTCAAACGGAAATGTATTGATAATCCGCTCGCTAAAGACCTTGCCTGAAACGCGAAACGCAGAGGTGAACAGGGTAGGGTAGCCAGCATGGTAAAACGCAGCCAGAATCGGAAAACGCTAGCCTCGCTGGCTGCTGAATTGGGTGTTTCGCGTACCACCGTTTCCAATGCATATAATCGCCCAGACCAGCTGGCCCCAGCCACGCGCGAACGCATTCTCTCCGCGGCCGCAGCCCACGGCTACACGGGCCCCGACCCCACCGCGCGCAGCCTGCGCACCCGCCGCGCGGGCTCCACGGGGGTCCTCCTGACCGAGCACTTGTCCTACGCCTTCGAGGACGCCGCCTCCGTTGATTTTCTAGCCGGCATGGCAGAGGCATCCACGGGTGCCGCGACCACCCTAACTCTGATTCCCGCAGGGCCCGACGCCCCTTCCGACGACGCTGCCGCCCTCCTCACCCGCGCCGCCGTGGATGGCTTCGTTATCTACTCGGTCTCGTCCGAATCCGTGGAAGCGGCGCGAACGCGTGGTCTTCCGCTGGTGGTCTGCGATCAGCCCAAGGACTCTGGCCTTCCCTTCGTGGGCATCGATGACCGAGAGGCAATCAAACCCGCCGCCCGCGCGTTGCTCGCGGCCGGCCATCGCCGCATTGGCATCCTGTGCATTCGTCTCCACCACGAGCGCATCGATGGTTTCGTGAGCCCGGAGCAGGTCGAACGCGCAGACATGCACGTCCAGCGCGACCGCGTGCTGGGCGCTCTCGATGTATTTGCACAGGCAGGCATTGGCGAGATTCCCATTGTCACCCGCCACATCAACGATGCGAGCACCGCGCGCGCTGCCGCGGAAGAGCTGCTTGCCGCGCGCCCTGAGCTGACCGCCGTGCTGTGCACCACCGACTCGATGGCGCTCGGCGTGCTCGGTGTCTTGCGCGATGCTGGCCTCGCGGCACCGAAAGACCTCTCCGTGACGGGGTTTGACGGCATCACCACCGCCTTGCTGGCGGGGCTTACTACCGTGGTCCAGCCGAATAAAGCCAAAGGCGCGGCGGCAGGCCACATGTTGGCCGAGCATATCGACGCCGCGCTTTCCGAGACTGCCCCAGCACACGACCATAAGCTGCTGCCCACTCGCTTCAACGAGGGGACCACGGTGGGCTCGCCGCGCGAGCAGCATTTATTGGATTGGCGGCGCTAGTCGGCACACTTTGCCAAATATTGCGCCAAAACTTGCCGAAATCAGCGCCTTGTTTGGCAAAATGTACCGCGCTTGCTCCGTTTACCGCGCTTGCCCCGTTCACCGCGCATCACGCTTAAGCGCCGAGGTGAACCGCGCGGGCCGCGGCGAGCTCCTCCAAGAAATCAGACACAGCCGCAATATCCGGAACGCGGTGTGCGGCTAGCGTCTCGCCCTCGCCAACCTTCACGCCCAGGTCTGGCGGCTGATTCAAAACCGCGAATCCGTCTTCATCGGTGACGTCATCTCCCAGGAAGACGGTGGCGGTGGCGCCGACGCGCTCGCGCAGCTCGGAAATCCATGAGCCCTTCGTGGCCTGGGTAGCGGAGAACTCGATGACAGACTTGCCGGCAGTCATGGGGAAACCGGCTGGGTCGAGTGCGCGGCAAGCAGCGTAGGCCTCGGCGGCTAGCTCCGGGTCGCTGAGCTCTAGGCGGCGCAGGTGGAACACGCGCTGGAAAGGCTTAATCTCAATTTCTGCGCCAGGAAAGCGCTCCATCAGCTCACGGATTTCTGCTTCCTTGCGGTCCAAGTGCGCCTGGGCTTCCGGCGAAAGGGAAGAGTCCTGCCACGAGGACTCCGCGCCGTGGGAGCCGCCCAACAGAACCGGCTCGCGCAGCGGGAAGACGCGCTTTAGCCCTTCCAAGTGGCGCCCAGAAAGCGCCGCCACCGTGGTATCCGGCAGCTGCGCCAGACGCTCCAGGGCAGCCAACGACCGCGGCTCGGCGTGAACCGCATAGATGTCATTGGCAAAACCGGCGAGGGTGCCATCAAAGTCAGAAACTACGGCCAGATGCTTGGTTGCTGCGAGCTTTTCAATCATGCCCTCATCCTAAAACAGCCCTAAAGCGAGACCATGCGAATAGCGGGGGAGTCCACCTCGGCGGTATCCAGAGTCAGCACCAGCTGATTATTCGGGTTTAGCCGAACCTCAAAATCATGGTCTTCCGCCAGCAGATTGCGTAGCAGATTATCCGCCCACAGTGCGGAGCCGGTGCAATCGTCGGGACGGGTATCCATTCGCACCTTATCGATGTGCATGGTGTCCGCGTCGCGGATATTGGCGGCATCCTCGGCCTCGCTGTAGGAGACCTTGGCTTGGAACGGCGCACAGCCAGTAGAGCCCACAATGGAGGATTCGCCGAAACTCATTTGTGGCACCGCCTTCGCGGTCTGCGGAATCGCAGAAGGCTCATCCGGCTTGGTGTAGATAGCCACTACTTGCCAGTCCTTGCCCACGATTCTCTCGTCACCGCGTGGCTGCGGCCCTTCATCCTCGGAGCCGCAGGCGCTAAGTGTCATTGATGCGGCGAGAAGTGCCGCTGTAATTACTCGCTTCACTTGTTCTTCGCTGCTTTCTCTAGGGCGCTCAAAAAGGCGCGCGACCATACATCCACGTCGTGTTGGACCACCTGCGCGTGCAGGTCGAGCATGTGCTGGCGCATGGTGTCGGGTGAATCATCAAGCGCCTTCAATGCGCTGAGCAGGGCGCGTTTGATGGACTCTATGTCGAAAGGGTTGCATAGGTTGGCCTGCTTGAGCTCCGCGGCGGCGCCGGCAAACTCGGAGAGCACCAATGCACCGCGGCCGTCGTCGTGGCAGGTCACATACTCCTTGGCCACCAGGTTCATGCCGTCTTTGAAAGGGGTGACCAGCATGACGTCGGCAAGCCGGTAGTACTTGCGCAGCATGTCCTTGTCCACCGCGCGGTGCACGTAGTGGACCACTGGCCGCCCAATCTGGCCGAAGCGCCCATTGATGCGGCCTACGGCTTCCTCGACCTGCGAGCGGGTCACGCGGTAATGGTCGATGCGCTCGCGCGAAGGCGTGGCAATCTGTACCAGCGTAACCTCGCTCGGATCCAGCGCCTGCGACTCCAGCAGCTCCTCGAAAGCTTTGAGGCGCTGCAGGATTCCCTTGGTGTAGTCCAGCCTGTCGACGCCCAAAATGACGCGGTGGTGGCCGCCGAATTCCGCACGCAGCTTGGCGACGTCGCGGTCCTCCGCCTTACTGAACCGCGTCATGTCGGAGGACTTGATGGAGATCGGGAACGCGCCCACGCCAACGGTGCGGCCATCGACCTTGATGCCGGCAGTGATGTCGCGCGTGCTGACCTCGCCCGTGACCTCTAAGCCGAGGCGAGTGGCCAGCTCTAAGAAGTTACGGGCATTGGATTCGAGGTGGAATCCGATGACATCGGCGCCCATCAACCCGCGGACGACCTCTTCGCGCCATGGCAGTTGCAGGAAGAGATCTGCGGAAGGGAATGGGATATGCAGGAAGAAGCCGATGGTGAGATCAGGGCGTAGTTGGCGCAGAATGCCTGGCAGCAGCTGCAGCTGATAGTCCTGTACCCACACCGTGGCGTTGGGTGCTGCGACCTTGGCTACTTCTTCGGCAAAGCGCAGGTTGACCTCGCGATAGGAGTACCACCACTCGCGCTTGTACTGCGGGGTGACGATGAGGTCGTGGTAGAGCGGCCACAGGGTGGCGTTAGAAAAGCCCTCGTAGAAGCCCTCGTAATCCACGTCGGTCAGCTTGACCGGGTGCAGCAGCACACCGTTTTCGGTGTGGAAGGGTTCCGGGGCGTCGTTTGTGATGCCTGGCCAGCCCACCCAGCAGCCTTGCTCGGCCTCCAGCACTGGCGACAAAGCAGTAACCAAGCCGCCAGGCGAGGCCTTCCAGGTGCGGGTGCCGTCCGGTTGGATCTCCAGATCCACGGGGAGGCGGTTGGCCACCACCACGAAGGAATTGTCGTGGCCAGACATTGTTCTTAGGCCTTCTTCGTGGTCTTCTTAGAAGCCTTCTTGGCGGTCTTCTTTGTGGACTTCTTGGTCGACTTCTTCGTTGCCTTCTTGGTGGTCTTCTTAGAAGATTTCTTGGTTGCCTTCTTCGAGGACTTCTTAGAAGCCTTCTTTGGTGCAGCGTCTTCCTGCTCTGCGAGGACCTTCTTGTGTACCAAGCCATCTGGCTCGACGCCGAGCATGGACATCAAGGTCACGCCATCGAGGAAGTCCTCAGCATAAGTAGCGACGATGCGGCGCGCAGCGCGGGCGGTCTCCTCCTCGACTGCATTGTTCTGGTCTGCAGCGGGCTGAGTGTCAGTGACCTTTGGTGGCACGAAGTCCTCCTGAACGAGTTGTGAAAGCTTTCAGACCGCATATTCTACGCCATGCGGCCGTGCGGTGCGGATTCGGGGCTATGTGCGCAGAGATCTATTTTGTGGGCCTGGGTTATGGCGCCGGGCACGGCGAGGATTTCGCCCTAACTGCCAAATCGGTGCCGTGCAGGGAAGGCGAGTTCAGGTGGTGAATGCATCTATACAGCTAGGAGGTTGTGTAGATGTCAAGTGATAAGAGGCTGTGTGAGCGGTACGTGGAGGCGTATCTGCATGATGCGCGTCCGATGTCGGTGATCCTGAAGGAGTTGGGGGTCTCGAAGGCTACGGCGAAGGTGTGGCGTCAGGCTGAGGGCCTTAGCCGTGGTCAGCGTCAGCGGAGTCTGACTGAGAATAAATTCAAAGATCAGTACCAAAAGGTCGTTGCTCTTGTAGAAAGCGGCCAGTCTGCGCATAGCGCACTGAAAGAGACTGGTTTCCCACAGACTGCTTACCGATACCTTGCCCAAGACGGTATCGAACTCGCTAATACCAGTCGCGGTGGAGCCATACAACGCGAGCGGGATCGCATCGCTAAAGCTTTGAAACTTGTTGACGCTGGAAAAAGCTATAAACAGGCTGGCCAGGTGGTTGATCGCTGCGGGGCCCGACCCCCGGAAAGTGGACACATCGGGGG